>URRU01000094.1 GCA_900550335.1 uncultured Clostridium sp.
CAGGTTTGGTAGTTCCATGCAAGTGTCTTTTTTTGACTTATAACAAAAATATATTTACATTTATAAAAATTATATAAGGAGTGACTTAAGAAATGGCATATTATTTTGAAACACCATCTCATACTTTTAGTGAATACCTACTAGTACCAGGATATTCTTCAGCTAAATGTATACCTGCTAATGTTAGTTTAAAAACACCATTAGTAAAATTTAGAAAAGGTGAAGAAGAATCACCAATATCAATGAACATACCTATGACTTCTGCTATAATGCAGGCAGTTTCTGATGACAACATGGCAATCGCACTTGCTAAAGAAGGTGGTATATCTTTCATATACGGTTCTCAGACTATAGAAGATCAGGCTGCTATGGTAGCTAGAGTTAAATCTTATAAAGCTGGTTTCGTAGAAAGTGATTCTAACCTTACTCCAGACAGCACACTAGCTGACATTCTTGCATTAAAAGAAAAAACTGGACATTCTACAGTTGCTATAACTGATGACGGAACTGCTCATGGTAAATTATTAGGTATAGTTGCTAGCCGTGACTACAGAGTTAGTAGAATGGAACTAGATACAAAAGTATCTGAATTCATGACTCCATTAGATCAGATAGTATCTGCACCTAAAGATGTTACATTAAAAGAAGCTAACAATATAATATGGGATAATAAATTAAATTCTCTTCCAGTTGTTGACGATGAAGGAAAATTAGTTTACATAGTATTCAGAAAAGACTACGCTTCTCATAAAGAAAATCCTCTTGAATTATTAGATGATTCTAAGAGATATGTTGTTGGTGCTGGTATAAATACTAGAGACTACGCAGAAAGAGTTCCTGCTCTTGTTGAAGCTGGTGTAGACGTATTATGTATAGACTCTTCTGAAGGTTTCTCTGAATGGCAGAAACTTACAATAGATTGGATAAGAGAACACTACGGTGATACTGTAAAAGTTGGTGCTGGTAACGTTGTTGACGAAGAAGGATTTAGATTCCTTGCAGAAGCTGGTGCAGACTTCATAAAAATCGGTATCGGTGGTGGTTCTATATGTATAACAAGAGAACAGAAAGGTATCGGTAGAGGACAGGCTACTTCAGTTATAGAAGTTGCAGCTGCTAGAGATAAATACTTTGAAGAAACTGGTGTTTATATACCAATATGTTCAGATGGTGGTATAGTTTACGATCATCATATAACATTAGCACTTGCTATGGGTTCTGACTTCGTTATGCTTGGTAGATACTTCTCTAGATTCGATGAATCTCCAACAAACAAAGTTAATATAAACGGAAGCTACATGAAAGAATACTGGGGTGAAGGTTCTGCAAGAGCTAGAAACTGGCAGAGATACGACCTTGGTGGAGATAAAAAACTTTCATTCGAAGAAGGTGTTGACTCTTATGTACCATATGCTGGTTCATTAAAAGACAACGTAAATGCTTCTTTAGCTAAAGTTAGATCTACTATGTGTAACTGTGGTGCTCTTAGCATACCAGAATTACAGAAAAACGCTAAATTAACTCTAGTTTCTGCTACAAGTATAGTAGAAGGTGGAGCACACGACGTTTTACTAAAAGACAATAGAAACTTATAAGATGTAATTTAATATATAGTAATTTAGGAGTAGAGAAATCTACTCCTTTTTTATTTATTTTGCTTTTATTTTTCTTCTTTTGTTTATTATTTCTTATTTAATTTCTATATAATTTATAGATTCTAAGCTTTTCTAAAATCCACTATTTCATATACATATACATTAAAAATAATACATTAAGAGTAATGTATTAAAATTACAAATAAAAAAGAGGCTATTACGTTAATAGTAATAACCTCTTTATAATCCAGTTTTTATCTAAGAATATTATAAGTTTTTATAGTACTATGCTATGAAACCAGCTTCTTTAAGATGTGCTGCTGCTTCTTCACCTTTAGCTTCATTTACTAAAACTATTGGTCCAGTACATCCCATTCCACTTTCTGCATATATACCTTTTTTCCATAATGCTGCAACAGCATCATCAAGTTCCATTATATCTACACCAGCTATCTGATGAGTTACAACTTCTTTGTCTGGCATTTTAACTTCTTCAGCTTCACCTTTATCTTCTTTTTTAGCGTTTAGAGAAGCTATTATGTTATCTAAGCCAGCTTTTTTAGCATCTGCATATTCATTTCTTGCAACGTCACTTACGTTACCAAGAACAGCTTCGTATGCATATTTTAATGCATTAGCAACAACAGGAGATCCTGATGCTCTAGAAACTATGAATATTTTTCTATCGTAGTCTTCACCTACACCAGGTCCGTATCCGAATCCCTGAGATTCGAAGTCTCCACCAGTTGTGAATGAAGAGAATACTTTCATTAATAGGTTTCCTGTTAATGTATCAGTAACCATTACGTCTGGAGTACCTGCAAGAAGGTCGTTACCTCTCATTACACATCCTCCATCAGCTCTCATAGATTCAGCAAATTCTATTCCGTATCCGTTAGACTGTAATTCTTTTAAGAATTTTTCTACCTGTCTAGCTCCATCAACATTTAATATACCAACTTTAGGATTTTTTATACCTATTGATTTAGCTGCAGATATTCCGTATACAGCATTTCTTATCATTGCTTCTATTCTGTTAGTTGCACTTGTTCCTGTAGTAGTAGCAAGTATCATTTCTTTACCTCTACCTGGAGTAAGTACTCTACCAACTGTAGAAACACCTATTGGGAAATTATAGTGCATAGTTACACATGCATCTATGTATTTGCTGTCTAGAAGTTCTTCCATTTTTTTATGCATTTCAGATTCTTCGTTTACTTCAACTATTTCAAGGTCAGTGTCAACTTTTGGTCCTATTAAAACTATATCAAATAATTTTGACTTAGCTAATTCAGCACCTTTAACTAAGTTTTCTACACCGTGTTCACTTCCAAGAGTTGTTAAACCTATTCTTACTTTAGGTCCGAAGTCTCCACTTTCTATTGCATTAGCTACTTCTAGGAATACATCTGCTATTATATTTTTTGATGACATAATTTCACCCCTATTCCTGCACCATATCTAATGCCATTTTTTTCATTGTTTCAGCTATTATTTTTTTGATTTCGTCTTTAGAAACACCAGCTGTTTCTTCTTCTACACCATTATTTCTTTCAACAACTACAGATACACCGTCGAATAAGTTAGTCATTCTTCCTAAGAATAAACTTCCTTTACCAACTATCATAGCTCTGTTTTTGTCACCAGTTGTTAAGTCATCTATCATGAATCCTATGTAAGGAACACCTGATGGTATATGACCCTGAGTTGGAGCCCAACCTGGTAGTCCGTGTTCAGCTATGAAGTTTTTAAGTTCTTTCTTTTCTAAGTCTCCACGTTTAACAGCAAGAGCACCTATCATTTTGTAGTTTGCTTCTGGTACGTTACCTGCACCAGCTGGTTTTGTTATATCTGGGTTCTGCATTTCTACAGAGAATACATCTATATCAGTTATTTTTAAGTTACCTTTGTCTATTCCTTCTGCTATTAAAGCACCCATAACAGCCTGAGGAGCTGATCCTGTAGCAACAGTGTGGTTACCAACTAAGTCAGTTCTTATAACTGGGCTAACACCATCGTTTTCAGATACAAGTACTGCGAATCCTCCAACAACGTCTTCTAATACTGGAAGACCTTTTTTAACGTGGTCTTTAGCATTCATACCTAATTTAGCAGTTGCTCCACCAGCTACTACCATTACATGTTTGTATACTCCAGCTTTTACAAGAGCTGCTGCATGTATTAATGCATGAGTAGGTCCTGCGCAGAATCCTCTAGTATCTGATCCTGTTGCGTTCTGTATTCCAGCCATTTCAGCTATAGATTTTGCGAAGTTTCCTCCACCTCTCTGGTTTATATCTCCACAAGCTTCTTCAGAACATTCTATAACATATCCTATTTCATTTCTGTCTACTGAAGAATGTCTTAACATATGTAAAGCTGCTAATACACCAGATGCTTTAACAACTAAGTTTTCGAACATTGTATGAGCGTTTAAGTTAACGTCAACATCATGAGCTGCTCTAACGTAACCAACCATTTTTCCTTCATGCATTAAAACTTCTGCTGCATGAGAAGCTATTAATTCTTCTGCATTTGATATATCACAAGCTTTTAATTTATCCATGAAAGGAGCTAATTCTGGGTAGTTAGCTTCTATTTTAGGTTTTACTTCTGAAACGAATTCTTCTGATAATTCAACTAAGTCGAATACGTCACATATCTGCATTAAAGCTATGAATTCGTCCTGAGGCATTATTTCACCCATTTTACCTTCTCTTGTTCCTTCAACTTTTGTTTCACACCAAGGTAAAGGCATATCGTTTAATTCTTCTGGTCTATTGTTTCCTATATAAACCTGGTTTGGCATATAGTTAACTACATCTTCGTAGCTTCTTATATGGCTTCCTACTTCTTTTAGGAAATCAGAGTCTGGATTTGTAGCTCTTTCTACTACACATGTACTACCATTCTGTACTATCATATCTGGTGTATGAACTAGTACATATCCTGCACTTTTAAATACTGGAAAAGTCATTTTTCGGCACCCCCGCTATTTTATTGTTTGTTTATGATAAAAATTTTATTTATAATTAATAAAATTAATTATTTTCAAAATCATAAAAGCAAAATTTTTTGCCCTTTTATTTGAGATTTAAATTTTAAATAATCTTATCTCTAATTTCAATCCACTTTATAATAGATAAATTACAATAAATTTCATTCATCTATAAATAATTTAAAAATAAAAAAAACTTAATATAATTCTCTTAATATTATTATAGATTCCGCAGATGCCCGAAAGCATCCACGAAATCTATTATTTCAAAGTATTATTAGCTTTTATAGACTAGTCTTCAAATACTGTCTGTCCATCAACTTCTACAGTTAATGCGTGTAATGCTTTTTCTACTAATCCTCTTCTTAAAGATTTTTCTTCTTCAGGAGTTAATGCTGGGTTTCCTAAAGGATGAGGTATAGCTATTGTAGGAACTATTCTGTTAGCTCCAACTGTTAAAGATATTGGAACTACTGTACACATGTGTACTACTGGTAGTCCAGCTCTTTCTATTTCTTTTACCATAGTTGCACCGCAACGAGTACAAGTACCTCAAGTAGATGTTAGTATAACTGCATCTACACCAGCTTCAACTAGTTTTTTAGCGTATTCAGCTGCGAATTTTTTAGAACTTGCAACTGCAGTACCATTACCAACTGTTGAGTAGAAGTAGTTGTGTAATTTTCCTATTACACCTTCTTTTTCAAGATCTCTTAATACGTCTACTGGTAAAACTCTATCAGAGTCTTCATTACAGTAAACTGGGTCGAATCCACCGTGAGCAGTTTCGTAAGTTTCTTCAGTAAGATCCATTACACCGTCTAAGCAGTATTCACCGTATTTAGATGCTGAAGAAGATTCTATTCTGTCTGGGTTTCCTTTTGGAACTATACCACCAGAAGTAACTAATGCTATTGTAGCTTTAGATAAATCTTTTACAGCTGGGTTAGGGTCTACTCTATCGAAGTCAGGCATTGGATATTCTGTTACGAATTCTTCACCTTTTATTTTCTTGATAAGCATATCAACTGCTCTCTTAGATCCTCTATCTTCTGCGAAGTAGTTAACTCTAACTCCTCTAGCTATGTATCCTTCTTCAGCTGGAGAACCTATTTCTTCTCCGTTAGCTAATTTTTTAGCTAATTTAGCCATTTTAGGAAGTGCTTTTCTCATTCCTGCTGCAGAGTCAGAAGTTTCTATTATATATAGATCTTTCTTGAACATATCTGCACCTGGGTTTTCTATATACATACCTGTTAAGCAAGGTATATTTAAAGCTTCTTTAACAACTTTAGTTATTGTACCTGCTGCAACACCGTATCTACCAGCATTGAATGCAGGACCAGCTATGAATAATTCTGGTTCGAAACTTTTTATTAATTCAAGTACTTCTGCACTTGCTTCATCCATATTTTCACCGAAGTAACTGTCACCACAAACAACTGTAGCAACTACTTCTATATCTTCACCTAATTTACTATTAAGCTGTACGCTTATAGGAGGTAAAGTTTCTGCCACATGTGGCTTAGTATCAGCTTTTTCTTCTCCACCTATTCCAGCGAAGAACTGGTTTACATAATGAACTGCTTTTATTGCCATTTCATTGTCCTCCTAGAATTAATTGTATTTACAATATTCGTCTCTTATTTCTTTCATTTCGTCAGCTATTTCGTCTACTTCAAGAACCATTTCCATCATTCCAACCTGTTCTTCGTAAACTTCTTCGTCGAATAATTCTTTAACTTCTTCTTCAACAACATGGTATACTGCTAATCCTAATTCAACACCTGCTAAAGGTCCAGCAAAAGTAGGGTCTCCTGCTGTAACTGTTTCTGCTGCAAGACCTGCAGCTTCGGCTTCAGCGGCACCTAGTAATATCACAAGATTTTCAGCTCCGAATTTATCGGCAGCATCTTTAACTCTCTTCTGATTTTCTAAGTCCATAGCCCCAGCAGCTGTTCAGACGAAACATTCTGTTGCTGAGAATATAACTTCTGCGCTGTCAACTGTTTTAACACATTCTTCTATTGCAGGTCCTGGCACACCATCACGGTCGCCTATTATCATGACCTTTTTATTTTCAAGTACGCTCATAATAGTCCTCCTAAATTAAATTTTTCTTTATTATTTTTTATATTTTTATTATTTATTT
>URRU01000095.1 GCA_900550335.1 uncultured Clostridium sp.
TTAAATATTTATAATTAAAAAATTTGACAGTTTGATGAAAATCTTATATTATAAAAATGACAATCAAATATGTTCGGATGAGGACTGCATTAGAGACTTTTTAAATAAAGCGCCGAAGAAGCAAAACAGAAAATTCATCTTGTTTCTGTGGAAACTGACAGGCAAAAGGAGGGCAGTCTGACGATACTTTGGAGAGAGTGATTAAATTCACCGCCTACGAGGATATAACCAACTGGCAAAAGGACAGAGATATAGATGCATTTATTTGTGTATCTGTATCTCTTTTTATATTTTTTGAAGGTTGGTATTTTTTATACCTATCTATAATAAAAAGAGAAACCCATATTTGTGTAAGATGCAAGACTATATACAAAAGGGAGAGAAAAGATATGAGAATGTTATTAGTAGGTGCCGGAGCAGTCGGTGAATCAATTTTAAGGATATTAAAGGAAAGAGATAAGAATAGCGATTGGCTAGAGCTTGTAGTTGTTTCTGATTATGATTTAGACAGAGCAAAAGAAGTGTGTGATAATCTAGGAGATTACGATAGATTCAAACCAGAATTTGTAAATGCAAAATCAAAAGAAAGTATGAAAGAACTTGTAAAAAAATACAACTTAGATTTTGTTATGGATGCAACAGCTCCATTTTTAAGCAATTATATATTTGATGCAGCATTTGAAGCAGGAGCAAACTACGGAAATATGGGAACTTGGTCTGTTCCAATGGAAAATCCAGCATTTGGTCTAGGTATAGAAAACAGTTATACGGAGCCAATGACAAAGTACAATTTTGATAGACACGAAAAATGGGCAGAAAATGGACAGTTAGCTTGTATATGTATGGGAATAGATCCAGGAGTTGTAAATGTATTTGCAAAATATGCAGCAACAAAATTATTTGATGAAATAAAAGAAATACATGTAAAAGACGGTGGAAATCTTCAGATACCTTCTGCGGATAAAGATGATATTACTTTTGGATTCAATGTATGGACAGTTTTAGATGAATGTATGAATCCTAATGTTGAATGGGATAAAAATAACGGTGGATTTATAGTAGAAGATGCTTTTGCTGGAGAAGAAAAATTTGATATGCCAGAAGTTGGAGAAAATACTCTAGTAAAAATAGAACACGAAGAAACTGTTACAATGCCTAGATACCTTGAACAGTACGGATTAGAAAGAGTTACATATAAAATATCTCTTGACGAAAATCTTATGAATGCATTAAAAGTTATAGATAAATTAGGACTTAGAGGAACTAAACCTGTAGAAGTAGGTGGAGTAAAAGTTTCTCCTAGAGATGTTGTAGCTGCATGTGCTCCACAGCCTAAAGACATAGGAAATGAAATGGTTGGAGAAATGTGTGTTGGAATACATTGTAAGGGAATTAAAGATGGTAAAGAAAAAGAAATAATGATGTATCAGACATTTGACAATCAGGAATCTATGAAAGATTGGGGAATGCAGGCAGTAGTTGCACAGACAGGATTTGGTGCAGCAATATCAATAGAACTTATAGGTAGAGGAATATGGACAGGAGAAGGAGTATATTCTCCAGAATACTTTGATCCAATGCCATACCTAAATATAATGGATGAAGCAGGATTTGATTATAAAATAAAAGAAATGTAAGTATAAAAAATAAATGTAAATATAAAAAATAGCTGTTGCAAAGTACGCAACAGCTATTTTTTTACTCTTCATCTTCGTCAGGCATCCATGATGTTTTGAATTTTCTTTTGTTTTTACACATCATGTAGTCCGTTCTACTTACTAAATCAAATATAGATTTATCGTAACCATATTTGTATGAGTCATAGCCTATAGAAGTTATCATTTTTATATCATGAAGTTGGTTGTAAGAAGTTATTACAGATTGGAAAAGTTCTATATACCTTTCAACCTTTTCTTTAGGTTCATTTTTTATAAGCACTATAAACTCATCTCCGCCTATTCTAAAGCAGTTTCCTATATCTTCAAATGTATCTTCTATACTATCTGCTAAATTCTGTATCAACCTATCACCATGAGAGTACCCAAAATTATTGTTTACATATTTAATATCTGATAAATCTATAGAAATAGCCCAATAAGAGTTAAAATCGTTTATATTTTCATCGTCTTGTTTTAATTGTTTTTCAAAAGATTGCCTATTTTTCATTGATGTAAGTATATCTTTATACACAAGTTTTTCCCTCATATATTGAAGAGTTTTATTTCTATATTCTTTTAAAAAATTATCCACAAGAGCTACAGTTGAAACTATTGAAAAAATTAAAAGACCTAAAATTATAATCTCTATACATTCATTCAATGCACCAAATACAATACCTAATATAAGTATTAAATTGGCTGCTGAGAAAATAGGTGTAATACTTTTTTCTCTATATATATTTACAGATAATACAGTAACCAATAAAAGAGTAATAAAAATAATTATATAGATAACCGTATCAGAATACTCTATAGAAAAAATAGAGCTATGATCTAGCAAAAATATACCTACAGTAGCAATAACTGTAAAACGAGTAACTAGCTTTATAAAATGATGATACTTAAAATTACAATAGGATTTATAAAGTTTTATCAAAGGAATAACAGATAATCCTAAAAATAAAAATCCATAGCTTGTATCAGGATATTTAGATGAAAATAATGGTACTGCTACCATTGCATCAAACAATCCTAGATATAAAAAATCCATAGAATTTACTTCATTCATATACCTATTTAAAAGAGAAAAAAGAAATACTATAAATAATCCATATAAAAAAAGCATATAATTTGTGCTTAGTATTAACTTTTGACCTGTCAAAATTAAATCCCCATCCATAAAAAACACCTCTTAAAAATCATTCTTATTAATTATAATTATAGCACATAAAGATTCTCAAAAATTTTTTTTCAAAAAAATAGATATTTTTAAAAAATCAAACTGAATGTATTGAAAACACTAGGTTTACTAAAATTAGAAAGTTTATCTTTTAGATAAATAAAAGTTAGTGCTATAGATAAACTTTCACAAAAACTTGCTTTGACATTCATTTAAAAAAGGACTATTATAGGTTTAACGAAAGAGGAAGAAACGAGGTGATATGAATGCTAGAAATAAATAGTTCATCAAAAGTTGATGTAGATCAAAAATATACAGAAAGTAGAAACCTCGTACCCAAGAAGGATAAGTATTCAAATATATGTTTAAAAAATTTCGTCAAGGTTGTGGAAGGGTCTTATACAAAGAAAGATTTAATTCCACTTATGCTTATAGAAGCTATGGACAAAGAAAATAAAATAAGGATGACCTTAGATGAAATGGCAGGAATCTTTGATTATCCGAAAACATCTCTTTCGACATTGTTTACAAAACTGAAGAAAAGAGATTTTATTCAGAGGGTAAGAAATGGGGAGTATATGATAAACCCAGCTATCTCTTATAAGGGCAGCAAACCTGAAAGAGACCAGCTAATGGAGGAGTACAATTCCTTATCCAAGAAAAAATATAAATAGGAAGAAGGGATTTAAATGTTGAAGTTAGACAGAAATATACTCCAGTGGTTTGACTCCTTTTTTGAAGAACAGAGAACTTCTCTTCAAAAAAGTAACTTTATCTGTAAACTATATAGATTTGAAGATAAAGGCAGACAAAAGACAGCTCTTACTTTAGAAAAGGATAATCCAAAGTACTGGAAGATATACTTTGAAATGCCTCAAGAGTTGGCAGTTAAACTAGAAAAAAACGTACATCCAATTTTTAGGGAGTATATATATGAACAAATATCAATATACAACAATAATAGAATGTACAACTTTATAAACTCTAATCTAATTGGGGTGTTCAACAATGTAGCTTTTTACAGCTACGATCAAAATTCAGGTGCATACACTATGAATTTTAGAAACTCATTCTTAGAAAAATGTAATAATCTTATGGTTGGAGAGGATAGACAGATTGATACAAATCTATATTTAAACGCATCTTCAAATGATTTGTTTAGATTTTTCAATGAGGATAAGAGTTTTGTAATGAATTTAAGATTTGATACTACTAGGGGAGAAAATCTTCTAGATAGTTTAATAGATTTAAGAAAATCTATAATAATAAATGATAGAGCATAAAAATGGAGGGATAGATTATGGACGTAGAAAAAATGACAGTAAGAGTACAGAAGAGTCTGAATGAAGCTTTCCAGGAAGCTGTCAGACACAACAACCAGCAGGTTGATACAATACATTTATTTTCAGCATTAATGAATCAGGAAGATGGATTAATTCCTAATATAATAGAAAAAATGGGAATATCTCCAGATTCAGTTAGAAGATCAGTAGAAAACGAATTAGATAGAATACCTAAAGTTTATGGTGAAGGAGCTCAATCTCAGGGGGTTACAGCTACTAGAAGAATAAACGAGGTACTTTTAAAAGCAGAAGAAATTTCAAAGGACTTTAAAGATTCATATATAAGTGTTGAACATCTTATGCTTGCTATGATAGAGCTAGAAAAAAATACAGCTACAGGCAAGATATTAAAAGATTTTGGTATAACTAAAGATGCATTTTTAGGTGTACTTCATCAGGTAAGGGGAAATCAGAGAGTGGATACTCAGGATCCAGAAGGAACATATGATGCATTAGCAAAATATGGTACTAACTTAGTTGAATTAGCTAAAAAGAATAAATTAGACCCTGTAATTGGTAGAGATGATGAAATAAGACGTGTTATAAGAATATTATCAAGAAGAACTAAAAACAATCCAGTTCTAATAGGTGAACCTGGTGTTGGTAAAACTGCAATAGTTGAAGGATTAGCAGAAAGAATAGTTAGAGGAGATGTTCCTGAAGGTCTAAAAGATAAAATAATATTCTCTCTTGATATGGGTGCATTAATAGCAGGTGCAAAATACAGAGGTGAATTTGAAGAAAGATTAAAAGCAGTTCTTAAAGAAGTTCAGGGCTCTGAAGGTAAGATAATATTATTTATAGATGAAATCCACAATATAGTTGGAGCAGGTAAAACAGAAGGCTCTATGGATGCAGGTAACTTAATAAAACCAATGCTTGCAAGAGGAGAATTAAACTGCATAGGTGCTACAACATTTGATGAATATAGAAAATATATAGAAAAAGATAAAGCACTAGAAAGAAGATTCCAGACAGTTATAGCAGAAGAACCTAGTGTTGAAGATACAATATCAATACTAAGAGGATTAAAAGAAAGATTTGAAATCCACCATGGTATAAGAATACACGATAATGCAATAGTTGCGGCTGCAAAATTATCTGATAGATATATAAGTGATAGATACTTACCAGATAAAGCTATAGACTTAATAGATGAAGCCAGTGCAATGATAAGAAGTGAAATAGACTCTCTTCCAACAGAACTAGACTCAATAAGAAGAAAATTATTCACTCTAGAAACTGAAAGAGAAGCACTTCTAAAAGAAGAAGATGAAAAAAGTAAAGTAAGATTAATGGATATACAGTGAGAAATAGCTGAATTAAAATCTATGAACGATGAAATGACAGCTAAATACGATAAAGAAAAATCTTATATAACAGAAATTAAAAATTTAAAATCTCAGTTAGACGATGCTAGAGGTAGAGTAGAAAAATATGAAAGAGAATACGACTACAATAAAGCAGCTGAAGTTAAATACAGTGAAATACCTCATTTAGAAGAAGCAATTAAAGAAAAAGAAGAACAGATGAAAAATGGTTCAGAAACATCCCTTCTAAAAGAAGATGTAACAGAAGATGAAATATCAGAAATAGTATCAAAATGGACTGGTATACCAGTTACAAAACTTCTTGAAGGAGAAAGAGAAAAACTTCTTAAACTAGAAGATGAATTACATAAAAGAGTAATAGGTCAGGATAAGGCTGTTACAGCAGTATCTGATGCGGTAATAAGAGCTAGAGCTGGACTAAAAGATGAAAATAAACCAATAGGTTCATTCATATTCTTAGGACCTACAGGTGTTGGTAAAACAGAACTTGCTAAAACGTTAGCTAGAAACTTATTCGACAGTGAGGACAATATAATCAGAATAGATATGTCTGAATACATGGAAAAACACTCAGTATCTAGATTAGTTGGTCCACCTCCAGGATATGTAGGATATGAAGAAGGAGGACAGCTAACAGAAGCTGTAAGAAGAAAACCATACTCAGTTATACTATTCGATGAAATAGAAAAAGCTCATGAAGATGTATTTAATATATTCTTACAGATATTAGATGATGGTAGACTTACAGACAACAAAGGTAAAACAGTTGACTTCAAGAATACTATAATCATAATGACATCTAATATAGGTAGCCAGTACCTACTTGAATCAGGAGGAAATATAACTGAAGAAGTAAATGATGTTGTAATGAGCGAAATGAAACATAGATTTAAACCAGAATTCTTAAACAGAGTAGATGATATTATAATGTTCACTCCTCTAAATAGAGAAGAAATAAAACAGATAATAGATATATTCATGCAGGGATTAAGAAATAGACTAGCAGATAGAGAAATAAAAATAGAACTTACTGATGGAGCTAAAGAAGTTATGATAAATGAAGGTTATGATCCAGTATATGGAGCAAGACCATTAAAGAGATACATCAGTGGTACATTAGAAACTATGCTTGCTAAGAAATTAATCTCAGGCGAAATATACAATGGATCTACTGTTGTAATAGATG
>URRU01000096.1 GCA_900550335.1 uncultured Clostridium sp.
AGACTTGGAGAGTTAGCCGGATGTACTGAATCTAATATATCTATACTTGAAAGTGGTAAAAGTACTCCAACATTTGAGTTGATAAAAGCAATACATGAAATAGACCCAAGTATAGATTTAAAAGAGTTTTTATTTGGAGAGGAGGAGTAGCAGATGCTTATAAAGGTTAAGAAAGAGAATTTAAAATCAGAGAAAAAGTTAGATAATAACTTATTTGAACAGCCTAGAAATGAAAGATTTTTAGATGTTAAACAAGTAGCTGAAAGGTTAGGTATTCCTACCTCAGATAAGAATAGAGTTTATAAGGCTATTAATAATGGCTATATAAAAGCATCTAGAACTAGTAAGACAGTTGTAAGAGAGGGATGGCTTAACAACTTCATTATAGAGCATGAAGGTGAAGATATAAGCTATATGTTTAGGTAAGGAGCAGAAAATGAACGATTATAGAAGTCAGAGTAATTACACTATGAACAGCTAAAAGATAGGTAGAGAGCATATAGAGTTTACGGATCAATATGTTAATGATAAGAGCACTAGAGCAATAAAGAAAGATGATTTGAAAGTTATAAAAGATAGAGCAGCTAAATATTTGAGAGGTGAGTAGGATGAAAAAGGCAGATATGTTTTTAAAAGGTTTTAGAATGAGCTACTTAGTTTTAGGAGTGCTAAGTGTAGCTGAAATGATGGGAATAGAAGTAAATATGGTTTTATTTAGCTTTATATTCTTCATGGTTACATTCCCAGTAGATGTGTTAGTCGACAATATATGTCTTGTTAGAAAGGCAGAAAAGAAGCTTTATAGCAAAAAGAGAAAGGCAGTGAGATAAGTGGGTAGACGAAATACAAATGGAAAAGAGATGGATGAGTTTAGAAAGCATCTGAAAGAGTTCAGAGAGGCTAAAGGATTTAATAAACGACAGTTTTCATTTGAAATAGGAATGAGTGAAAACTCTGTTCAAAAGATAGAAAAAAATCAAAAGAATCCTGGATATAAGTTTTTAAAAGCTTTGAATGAAAAATATCCAGAGATAGACTTACTTGAATGGTTTGGATTTAAGGTGGTGAGTTAAATGGATTTTACTACAATACAAAGTAAATGTATGAAGATACAGACTTTAAAGTCAAAAGTAATGAGTAAGGTAGCACTTACAGCTTTTGAGATAGATAGTAAAAAGAGACTAGAAAAAATGGATGAGGCGGAAAAAATGCTTCATGAGGTTTTTAGAAAATATACAGAAGTAATCAATGATTTGTATGAGGAGAATGAAGAGTATGAACGTAGATTATCAGAGCTTGAGTAGTGAAGATATAGAGCTGCAGGAAGAAGAGGAAAGATTCTTTGAGGAAATGTGTGAGGCATGGAGAGATACTGCAGCAGATTTGTTAGCCTCAACAAGATAAAAAAAGAACGGTCTATAAATCACCACAAAATATAGACCGTTCAACCACAATTAAAAAGTAATAATTAACTAAATTATACCACAGAAAGGGGATATAGGTAATGCAAAGTTTATACGAACTTACAAATGATTTAAAAGAGTTTGAGTCATTGCTAGATGTAGTAGTTGATGAAGCACAAGAAGAGCAGATAAAAGAGTTTAAAAATAGATTAGAAAAAGAGATAGAAACAAAGGCTGAGAACATAATAAAGCTTATTAAAAATAAAGAGGCTATAAGAGAAGCTAGAAAATCTGAGATAAAAGCATTGCAGGAGATGAATGCAAGAGATGAAAAACAGATAGAGAACTTAAAGAAATACACTAAGGAATGTATTGAGGCTCTAGGTAAAAAGCGAATTGAGACAGTTTTAGGAAATCTAACTGTTAGAAAAGCTCAGCCAGTAGTTAAGGTTTTAGATGCTACAAAATTACCAGAAGAGTATCTGATCCGTAAAACAACTACTAATGCAGATAAGGTAAAAATAAAGGAACATTTCAAGGATACGGGTGAAATATTAGATGGAATTGAGATAGTACTAGAGACTAGTTTAACAGTTCCACGTGCTAAGAAGGGAGATGAGTAAGTTGGAAGAGGTTAAGGAAGAAAAGGTAGATGTGAAACTTAATGTTTATCAGAAACTTAATAAGGTACAGACAGAGCTTAAAGCACCAAAGGGACAGTTTAACAAGTTTGGAAATTATAAGTATCGCAGTTGTGAGGATATTCTTGAGGGATTAAAGCCTCTACTTAAAGAAGTAGGGGCAATAGTGTTGCTAAGTGATTCTGTTGAGTTTGTAGAAGGTCGCTATTATGTGAAGGCTAGAGCTCAGTTTGTTGATACTGATACTGCAGAGAAGATAGAGGTTAGTGCAATGGCTAGAGAAGATGATTCTAAGAAGGGAATGGATTCTTCTCAGCTTACTGGTAGTACTTCAAGCTATGCAAGAAAGTATGCTTTAAATGGTCTGTTTTGTATTGATGATACAAAAGATAGTGATGCTACTAATGACCACGCACAAGGGACTACACAAGCTCAGAAGAGCAGTAATGACTATGTTATAAATCAGAATCAACTCAAGAGATTGTATGCAATAGCATCTGGTAAGGGAGTTAATTCTGAGACAGTTAAGAGACAAGTGCTTAGCAAGTTTGGTAAGGAGCCTAAGGACTTGAGTAAGTCAGAGTATGACAGAGTGTGTCAAGGTTATGAGAAGATGGCTAACAAGGAATAGAAGGTGATAGATTGGGGGTAACATTATTTGATGATTATCCAATAGTAGTAGATAGAAAGTTAGCTGCTACTATTGGATTGAATGAAGCGATAGTTTTGCAGCACATTCATTACTGGTTAGTAAATAATCAAAAGAGCAATACTAACTTCTATGAGGGTAGGTATTGGACTTTCAACAGTATGAAGAAATGGCATGAAGAAGTTTTTTATTTCTGGAGTATAGAAACAGTCAAAAGAGTTTTCAAAAGTTTAGAAAAAGAAGGATTGCTTATAGTAGGTAACTTCAATAAAAAAGGTTATGACAGGACAAAGTGGTATACGATAGATTATCAAAAACTCTACTCAATGCGTTGCAATAACTCATTAGGTCAAAATGACATAATGGATAGTGTCAAAATGACCCAATGCATTGGGTCAAAATGCCACAATGGATTAGGTCAAAATGACCTAACCAATACCAAAGAGAACACAAAGAATACTACAAAGAGTTCTAAACAACAACAAGGGCTGTTGCTGGAACACGAAAAAGAAGTGTCTCTTCTTAAATCTTTTTTAGGTGGTAGTTATACTGATGAGTATGCTTTTAGAATAATCAATTTACTAGATGAGCTGAATAAAGATAGTAGATATTTAGAAGAGAAGATAGAAGTTGCTAAGAGTAGGAAGTTGAATAATAAGCAAGGATATTTGATAGAGGCAGTTAGGCAAGATTATAAGGATAATAGTGGAAACAAGGTGAATAAGTTCCAGAACTTTAATTCTACTTTAGATAAGTATAGTTCTGATGAACTGGAAGAGAAGATAAGACAAAGTCAAAATAAAAAGTTTGGGTAGGGGATAGCCTCTACCTGAACTGAAAGGATGGTTACACATGAATACAAATTTAATAATAAGAAGACGTAAACAGCTTAAATTAAATCAAAGCGAACGGGCAGAAATAATGGGTATGAGAGTCGAAACATTAAACAACATAGAAAAAGGAAGAACAGAGCCACAATATTCTACAGTAAAGAAAATAGCTGAAACTTTAAATGTTGGCTACCTAGATTTGTTAACAAGTAGCAAAGAAATAAAAGAAGCTATAAAAAAAGAAGTTTTAGAAGAATATTTAGAAAATAAGCAAGAAACTCAGATAGATGAGAAGGAAGCAGAAATAAAAAGTTTAGATGGAATAATTTTAGATAACTTTGAAGAAAGATTACAAGATCTAGAAGAAAGAATGGAAAAGCTAGAAAAATCAGAAGAAACAAAAGAGGCAGAAAGATTAAAAGAATTAGTAAAAAGAATATATGGAGAATAGGAGTGTTGAGCATGTTATTAAATAATAAAGGCATTATAGAGGCTAGATTAGTAGAAAAGAAAAGTTTAGAAGAATTAGTGTTAGACGGGAAAATACTAAATATATGTAAAATATGTTATAAAAAAGTTGAAAATTCAAGGGATTTATATGAAAGTGATGAACGCAATGAATGTGCTAACTGCGAAATAAAACATATATGTTGCAAACATGGAAACCCTCCTTCTTGTGTACGGTGTGAAGAATGGTGTGAAGAAGAAATAGAAGAGGCTGCTGAAATATTAGGATTAAATGAAAAAATAACTTTAAGTAATTTAGGTGAAATAATAAGAGAAGGTCAAGTATTAAATATATGTAAAATGTACCATCTACAAGCTGAATATTATGATTGTTGCGTATGTGAAATAAAAGGAATATGTGATAAATACAAAGGGAATGCAGAGTGGAGACGGTGCGAAGGGTGGAGTAAAGAAGATATAGAAAGAGCTTATAACATTTTAGAGGTAAAGTAATAAAAATGAGATACAGCACATTTGATTATTCAGAACGCATAAAAGAGCTGAAGGAAGATATAAAAGAGTCTATATTAACTGGAGAAATTAATCAGTTTCAGAAGTATTCTCTAATTGCTATATTGCAGACAGCAACATTGGAAATTAAAGAAACTAAATTAAAAGAGGAGGCAGCAGAAGATGGAGATAGATAAAGATGGAGTTAAGTGGTACACAAGAAAAGAACTAATGGAGCTTCTTAAAACAGCTGAGAGAGTTCCTATGAGAAATTTCAATCCATACAATATAAGAGAGATGAAGTTTATGTTGGCTAAGTTTTGTAAAGAAGAACAAGAATGTAATGGGTGCTATGATTGTGCACTACTAAATGAGTGTTTAAATATACCAGAAACATTAGCAGATTGGTTATTGTTACAAGATACATACGATAAAGAAGGAATGGTACAAGTAGAAAAGTTATTTAATAAACTGATGGATGAAGGAGTGTTTTAGATGAACAAAAAAGATTTAAGTAATAATCAATTAACAATATCAAATATATGCCACGAAGTAAAAAGAGCATACAAAGAAAAAGAAATAGATAAAGGCGACTTATTTTGTTTTATGGGTTGCCTACAATATTACTTTGATGACTTCCGAGAAATGCTAGAAAGTGAAAATAATGACATTTTAACTTTAAAAGGAAAAGCTATAGAAATTTGGGAGTTTTGCAAAGAAGAAAGAGATAGTGAAAGTTGTTTAGAAGGAACATGCCCTTTAGAATGCTATTGCAAAAATAATCAGATACAGGATTTAGAGTTTGATTATAACGACGAGGATGATATTAAAAAAATAGAAAGAGCATATAATTTAATGAAAGCAAGTCAGGAGGCTGAATAATGAACGCAATACATTTAATAGGGAGATTAACAAAAGATCCTGAATTAAAATACTTTGAAGATGGAACAGCATCAACAACTTTTCAGTTAGCTGTAAGAAGACCATTTAAAAACAGAGAAGGTAAATACGATTCAGATTTTATACCTATACAGGTTTCAGGAAAGTCAGCAGAATCAGCTGCTAACTATCTTAGAAAAGGGAATAGATGTGCAGTAGATGGTAGATTACAGATAGATAACTGGAAAGATAAGAAAAGTGGAGAATGGAAGAGTTTCACAAAAGTAACAACTAGTAATGTGGAGTTTTTAGAGAGTGCAAATAGTACACCATCAATTCCAGAAGAGCCACAGTATAATCCACCAGAAGGACTAGGTGATGACTATGGAATGGTAGATGATGGAGATATTCCATTTTAGGAGGTAGTTATGAACGAAACAGAACTAGTAACTAAGAGTGCTGAGAAGCTACACAAGCGATTCCCTTATATGAAATTATCTGAGGCAATAAAAACATCATGGGAGATTGTAAAAAGCAACAGAATGGAAAATGGAGAGGCTGATGTAGATTCTATTAATAAAACAGTAAGGGATATATGTGGTGAACAAAATTAAGGAGGTAGAGAGATGGACCTATTTGGGAAAAAGAGAATAGCTGAGCTTGAAAAAGAAAATAAAAAGCTGCAAGAGGAAAAAGATGGAGCATTGATGCTTTATAATACAACAATAAAAAATCATGAACAGTTAGAGCATGAATATAGAAGTTTAAAAGCTGGAAGTGAAGGTCTTAAATCAATAATGGAAGGTAAGAATAAGAAGGTTAGAGAGCTAGAGGATAAAGTTAGATTATTAGAATTAGATGTTAAAGATTCAGAAATTATTATTAAGGATAGAGAAGAAAAGATAGATACTGCTAAAGATAGACTTAATAAAATGATATGTGAAATAAGATCTCTTGATACAGAAGTTAAAGAATATAGAAGACTATTTGAAATTATAGAAAATAAAGATATAGTTAAATTCAGAAAATTAAGAGGTGAAGCACTTAATACTAAGAGCAAGAGAATAAGAGATAAAAAGTTAAAGCAACTAGAAGCTCATACTGAAAAAATATTCAAGATGATAGAAGAGTATAAAAAATTATCTTTGAAGAAATATTCCAATGGTATTAAATTTACGGAGTAGTCATATAAAATTACAGAG
>URRU01000097.1 GCA_900550335.1 uncultured Clostridium sp.
ATTATACTTTGACTAAACATATAAATGTTCTTTCCAATTTAAAGGAAAGTTTATAGATTTCAAACTAATAATACTCTCATTATCTTCTATTTTTAGATAAATATTTATAATTATTTGACAAAATTGAATAAGGACTCCCTTTATCTGTATATAAATTTTTAATTATTTTTGATAGCGTTCCAAATGATATGACCTCTACAACAGCCCAAATAGGTATTTCTCCTTCATGTTTATCAAAGTTATGTTTAATGAAAACATCATTAGACCTTGCTATTTCTGACGATATGCTTGATAAATTTTGCCAATACTTCTTTTTATCTTTAAATACTGATGAATCTTTTAAAATTAATGGATTTCTATAAATCAACAAAGATTCTACTAATCTTACTCTTAAAGCTACTTCTATCTTTGAAATCATAGAAAAAATTACCTTTGATAGCTTTTGGTCAAAATAATATAATTTTAAAATATCTTCAAATCTAGTTCCTGGAATATATTCTTTTTTATCATTCTTATAAAATTGGAATGAATAACCTCTTAAACGATAATATCCTATTGATTTCATAGCATTTTTTACATTTTCATAAGAATCTATTATCATTCCAGCATCAACATAAGATTGTATTTGTTCTGATATTGTTAATATTTGTTTAGGATATTCGTACATAATACACCTCATAAAAAAATCCCACCGGGTTGCGCTTGAAATCAGAGGCGTGGTGGGTTCTGTTACTAATATTATAGCATAATTATTTATAATAAAGTATCTTTAAATCTAGCTTTTTACTGAATTTATATTTTTAGAAATCTATTTTTTATTTTACCATACCTACTTTAATATATATTTTTCTATTATAATATTCTCCATTTTTTAACTTTATAATACAAAATTCCTTTAAAATAACTAAAAAATTTCACTAAATAAGTAAATACTGTTGAAAAAACATACTGTTTTCTCAAGACAGTATAGAAAACTATTACAAAATAACTAAAAGATTAGCATTTAGGGCTTTTGAAAATTTTTTCTTAGAGCTTTCTCTTTTGCTTGTGGTTATAAACAAATACCGCTCGACAATCTGCAGTCGATTTCGGCTTTAGCTTCGAGCAACTCTCGAACTAAATAAAAGAAATCGACGAAGCCTGGAGAGCGTATTGTTTATAATTGCAAGCATAAAAAGAGAGGCTCTTGAAAAAATTCAAAAGCCCCTCAAAATACTAATCTTCAGTTATTTCGTATCCATGTTTTCTATACTGCTCAACTATTTCACTCCATAGTTCTTCTATTCCAGTTTTTTTAGATGAAGATACAGGTATTATCTTTTCATCCTTTTCTAACTGAAGTTTCTTTCTTATCACACTTAAATGTTTTAAATACTGTCCTCTAGATATCTTATCTGCTTTTGTCGCAACAACAACACAGTCATACCCGTAGTATTTTATCCAGTCGTACATCATCTTATCGTCTGCTGTAGGTTCGTGTCTTATATCTACAAGAAGGAATATCGCACAAAGCTCTTCCCTATCTTGAAGGTATCTCTCCATTACCTGTCCCCATTTATCCTTTTCAGACTTAGCAACCTTTGCGTATCCATACCCTGGTAAATCGACAAAGAAAAACTCCTTATTTATTAAGTAGAAGTTTATTGTTCTTGTCTTACCTGGTGTAGAACTTGTTCTAGCGAAATTTCTTCTGTTAAGTAAAGCATTTGTAAGTGATGATTTACCCACGTTAGATCTCCCAGCTAGTGCTATCTCAGGTATTCCGTCTGTAGGATACTGGTGTCTATGTACTGCACTCATTGTTATCTCTGAGCTTCTTATTTTCATACTTTCACCGTCCTTTTCTAAAAAATATTTATAAAATATCGCAATTATTTACATCAACAATTATATTAACGCTTCTTTTAAAACATCGTCCATTGTCTCAACTAATACGAATTCCATATCTTCTTTTACATTTTCTGGTATTTCGTCTAAATCAACTTCACATTCTACAGGAAGAAGTGCTTTTTTAACCCCTGCTCTATGTGCTGCTAATAATTTTTCTTTAACTCCACCAACAGGAAGCACTCTACCTCTTAGAGTTATTTCACCAGTCATAGCTATATTTCCTGGAACTCCTCTACCTGTAAGTGCTGATATTACAGCAAGAGCCATAGTTATACCAGCTGAAGGGCCGTCTTTTGGAGTAGCTCCTTCTGGCAGATGTATATGTATATCTGTATTTTTGTAGAATTCTGGGTCTATGCCTAATTCTTCAGCTCTAGATCTTATGTATGATATACCTGCTCTAGCTGATTCTTTCATAACATCTCCTAACTGACCTGTAAGCACGATTTCTCCCTTACCTTTAAGTACGTTTACCTCTACTTCAAGAGTAACTCCACCTACTTCTGTCCATGCAAGACCAGTTACAAGCCCTACTCTTGGCTCATCCTTAGCTAAATCGTATTTAAATACTTCTTTACCTAAGAATTCTGGAAGGTCTTCCATTTTTACATCGTACCCTTCTAGGCTTGGATCTTCAACGTATTTTTTAGCTACTTTTCTACAAACTTTTCCTATTGTTCTTTCTAATGTTCTAACCCCTGCTTCTCTAGTGTATGAGTTTATTAATTTTCTCATAACCTCTTCGTCCATTGTAACGAATCCTTCAGCAAGTGCATTTTCTTTTATCTGTTTTGGAAGAAGGTATTTCTGAGCTATGTTTAATTTTTCTTCTTCTATATATCCAGAAATTCTTATAACTTCCATTCTGTCTAATAATGGTCTAGGTATAGTATCTAAAGTATTTGCAGTTGTTATGAATAATACTTTTGATAAATCGAAAGGTATTTCCATGTAGTGGTCTACAAATCCTTTGTTCTGTTCAGGGTCTAGCACTTCTAGCATTGCTGAAGCTGGATCTCCCTTATAATCAGATGCCATTTTATCTATTTCGTCTAGTAGGAATACTGGGTTCTTGCTGCCAGCTTCTTTCATTCCGTTGATTATTCTACCTGGAATTGCACCTACATAAGTTCTTCTATGTCCTCTTATTTCAGCCTCATCTCTAACACCACCAAGAGAAAGTCTAGTGTATTTTCTTCCTAATGCTCTAGCTACAGACTTAACTATAGATGTTTTACCAACCCCTGGAGGCCCAACAAGGCAGATTATCGGCCCTTTTGGAGCCTTAGATAATTTTCTTACTGATAAATATTCAAGTATTCTTTCTTTAACCTTATCTAATCCATAGTGGTCTTCATTTAATACTTCTTCAGCTTTTTTAACATCTAATTTTTCTTTAGTTTCCTTGTTCCAAGGAAGTGAGAATATCATATCTAAATAGTTTCTACTTACTGATGAGTCTGGTGCTGCTGAGCTCATTCTAGCAAATTTATCTATTTCCTTAGCTATTTTTTCTTTAGTTTCTTTTGGAGCTTTTAAAGTTTTTAGCTGTTTTCTGTATTTATCAGCTTCACTTGATGTATCTTCATCTTCTCCAAGTTCTTTCTGAATAGCTCTCATCTGTTCTCTTAAATAATATTCTTTCTGAATTTTATTCATCTGTTTTTTAACTCTTAAAGCTATTTTTTTCTCTATCTTCATTATTTCAACTTCTTCTAATAAGATAGTAAATATAAGCTCTAATCTGTTTTTAACATCGAATTCTTCTAATATTTCCTGTTTTTTCTCAGGTTTTAGGTAGATATTTGCAGCTATTGTATCTACTAATCTACCGTAATCGTCTATTTCTGCAAGACTTATTAATATCTCAGGAGATATTTTGTTTCCTATATTTATATAGTCCTCAAAAGCATCCATAACATTTCTAACTAATGCCTCTATTTCAACATCATTTTCTATGCTTTCAAGTTTTTCCTCTTTTGAATCTTTACTTTCTGTTGATTCTTCATCTGCATTTACTTCTTCACATGCTTCTGTTTTTTCTTCAGCACATGAATCTTTATCTTCTTCACATGCTTCTATGTTAGTTTCTACATCTAAATCTACATTTGCAAAATCTTCATCACTTAATTCAACTATTTCCTCGATTATTGCTTTGTAGTACCCTTCTTCATTATCTATTTCTTTTATAGTACCTCTTGTTACCCCCTCAACAAGTACTCTAACCGTATCTCCAGGTAATTTTATCATCTGTTTAACTTTTGATATAGTCCCAACTTTGTAGAAATCGTCCTCATCTGGATTATCTATTTCTGGATCCTTTTGAGAAGTAAGGAATATAACCTCGTCGTTTAACATAGCTTCTTCTAAAGCTTTTAAAGACATTTCTCTACCTATATCAAAGTTTAATATCATATATGGGAATATTGCTAATCCTCTAAGTGGGATTACCGGTAATTCACGTTCTATTTTAGTATATTTTTTACTCATATTCAGTTCCTCATCTCCTTTTTTAAGAATTTCACTGCTTTTACTATTATATCTTTACAGATATTAATTTTCAACCGAAAATGTTTTGAATTTTATCATTTAATAGATTATTATATCGTTTTATTGCCCTATTTGCAATTATTTTTTTATTGCCACATAACAGGGCTATTTACAGTTATTTTTTATTATCAGATTATACACCTATTTACAATTATTTTTACTATCATGCCTCTATTTATTATTATACCCTATTTTATATAATATATTACAAAATAATATTAACTTATATATTATATGATATAATATAAATTGATTTGAATTTAAAAAACTTCAATCTATTTACAAGGAGGATAAAAAATGCTCAAACTTTTTTTAACATTTTTTAAAATAGGTGCATTTACTTTCGGCGGAGGTTACGCCATGGTTCCCCTAATCCAAGATGAGCTTGTAAAAAAACAAAAGCTAGTCAATGAAGAAGAATTTCTAGACTACCTTTCTATAGCTCAAAGTTATCCCGGTGTTTTGGCAGCAAATATTTCTATACTTCTAGGATATAAAATAAATGGAATAAAAGGTGTTTTAGTTTGCCTACTTGGAGCAACTATGCCTTCATTCTGTATAGTTATAGCTTTAGCGTATTTATATTTTGCCAACTCATCTTCTAAGATTCTCGACGGATTCTTTAGAGGTGTAAACCCAGTTGTAATCGCACTTATATTATATTCATTCTTAAAAATGCTGGATAAACTGCCTAAGACTAAAAGAAATATGATTTTCTTAGTTGTTTCTTTTGTCGCTGTAGCATTCTTCAATATAAGTCCAATATATTTAATATTATTAGGAGGTGTATATAGCTTATGTCTAAAATAATACTTCTCTTCCTAATATTCTTAAAGATTGGTGCATTCAGCTTTGGTGGAGGCTATGCGATGCTTCCATTTATACAGCAAGAATTTATCAATAAATATCACTTTATAACAAACCAGGAATTCTTGGACTTACTTGCAATATCTCAGTCAACTCCTGGACCAATAGCAATAAATAGTGCTACATTTGTAGGTTTCAAAACTGCTGGTTTTTGGGGATCACTTGCAGCATCTGTAGGTGTTGTAATATTCTCACTTGTAGGACTTACAATCATATCTCATTTATTGGATAAGTTTAAGGATAATAAAAAGGTCGAAAATCTTTTAATGGTACTAAGACCTATCACACTTGGATTTATCTTGGCAGCTGCAGTATCTTCTGGTAAAGAAATTACCTGGGGACTTTATGATGTCGTTGCCTTTTTAGTGGCATTATATTTATTAAAGAAAGAAAAAGTTGGGTCAATAGCTATTGTATTTATCTTCGGAGCAATAGGTATATTAATGGCCTTTTTATAAATTATAGAAAAAGAGCAAGGAATGTCGTAGTATTTCTATAGGCATCTACTTAATTTAATAATAACAACCTTCCTCTCCAGGTTTCGAACTTCGCCCTTTCTAAGCGTTAGCTTTTCAAACCTAACGCAAAAAGGATGCGAAGTTCTGCAAATTGTCGAGTTCAGGTTGCATATTATCAATTAAGTAGATACCTTAGAAATAACCTACTCCATTCCTATTTTTTTACATATTTTTAAAAAGTGCCACAAATAGTTCCAAATTACTCATAAAATAAATACCCTTAGCTTATTGTTCCCAACTTTTTCTCCTTTATAAATACAATCCTATTAAAAAGTACACTGACATCATTTCCGTATAGAGATTGGTTTGAATATTATAAAATATATAAAACTTTAGTTTATCTTATTTTAATGCTTATACACATTTTACAAACTGCTACTATTTCGTATTTTTCAGACTAAATCTGTACTAAACTTATGATATGTTCACAAACTATTAGTTCATAAAGAAAATATAATATAGTTTACGCAATTTGTAAGGGATGTCATAAGTTTATTGTCATCTCTCTTTTTTTATATTTGCTAACTTTTTAAATTTTTTATTTGGTATTTTTCTTTAGGATAGTCTTAGTTTCGGAATTGGTACGATGTTAGTCCTCTGTTCAACAATCTGCAGAACTTGAGGGGGTCCCAATTTGTTGAACTTTGCGAGATAGTTTTAATAAACTATCTCGCATTTTTTAAGCAGCTGAAAGGCGAAGCCTATACTCAATAGGACTCATCCAACCAA
>URRU01000098.1 GCA_900550335.1 uncultured Clostridium sp.
TTTATATTGTACTAATTAACAAACAATGAGTCTAATTGTTAATTAGTATAGAAATATAGTATATTCCTATGAAAAGTTTATAAAAATATTATATGTACAAAGTTCAAATTTCTAATTTGAGAGTAATTTAACTATTAACCTATTCATCTAAAAAATCATAAAAATCATCATTCCCAGACTCAACAAAATCATAAAGAGCATTTTGCTCAAAGAACATCGAATCCTGATACTCTAACCCCTTATAATTCACCTTCAACAGACCATTAATATAATCTCTATCTCTCTCAGAATAAGTCCCAACAAAGAACATCCCATCTAAATAATAATAAATAGCCTTAATATCATTGTTTATAACATAAGACATCCTCTTAACATGGTCGTTATTAAAATTAAATCTAGTAAAGAACACTGCATCCTCGTCCATATCACTTCTAAGAACAAATGGATTATCTTCATAGAACTTTTCTACAAACTCATCTCCATCTTCAACAGTATAAATATCAACAAACTCTTCCTTGGAAATCTCGTCAAACACCTCAAAATCATACATAGGCTCAGACTCAGAAACAACCATCGAATTTAACTTAAATCCTTTTTCATTTTTTTCTATACTAAGTGCAACTTTACAGAAATAATATCCGTCATTATCTTCATAAATAGTCTCAACAACATATTTTCCATTTCCTCTTGATGTTACATCTGTTTTTAAAAGTGCTCCATTTATATTTGTTATGTGCATACTTCCTATTTCTTCACTCTCAGAATAGTATGTAAGTGCTTCTCTATCCCAAGCAACTAATCTCATAACCATATAGTTTACAAATTCTACCTCTTCCTTTACCTCTTTACATATCTTTGGATATAGGTCGTATATATTTAAATCACTTTTAAAATCGTTGATTATATCTATATAATCCTCAACTTCTCCGGCAAGCTCTTTTCCGTATCTTATATTTCTACTTCCAAAGTGCTGTATTAAAAACTTAGCCTCTTCCTCAGAAATTTCTATTCTATCTGATCCAAGACCTCCCATAAGTCTTTCCTCTTCCATATATGCTTTTTTCTCTGATGGGTTTATTAGTTTTACATAGTCGCAAAGTCCTAATCCCTCAGAATCTAAAAGGAAATATTGCTTTACGTTATTTCCTTTTTCATCTGTGTTATCTATTATCATTCCCATGCTTCCCATAAGTCTAGATTGTGTTATCTTTGCAAAATTAAACTTTAATTCCATGTTTCTTCTCCTCTCAAATTATTTCTCTTATTTACATATTTATATATTAACACAAATTTTTCTGTACTATTTGAATTATTTGCTGTATACTAGTAGAAATATATATCAGAAGATTGGGGGTAATGCTTATGAAGAAAAGAGCAGCATTTTTCGATATTGACGGAACTCTATACAGAGATTCACTTATGGTAGAACATTTTAAAAAGCTAATAAAATATGAAATTATAGATGAAAAAACTTGGATTGACCATGCTAGAGGAACTTTTTTAAACTGGGACAAAAGACAGGGAAATTACGATGATTATCTTTTAGAAGTTTGTAATTTATATGTAGATTCGCTGACTGGAGTAGATTGGAGAAGTATTGATTTTGCAGCAAACCAGGTTATAAAGACTAAGGCTGACAGGGTGTATAAGTACACACGCTCTCAGATTGAAAGACATTTAAAAAATGGAGATATAGTCATATTTATATCTGGAAGCCCTGATTTCTTAGTTAAAAAAATGGCTGAAAAGTATAACGTCACAGATTATTTAGGAAGTCAGTATATCATAGAAGACGGTAAATTTTCTGGTAAATTAGTTCCTATGTGGGATTCTGAGAGTAAAAATAAAGCAATAAATGAGCTAATTGAAAAATACGATATAAATTTAGATGAGTCTTTCGCATATGGTGATACAAACGGCGATATAAATATGCTTAGAAGAGTTGGGCATCCAGTTGCGATAAACCCTACAAATGAGCTTTTAACTAAACTAAGAGAAGATTCTGTACTAAAAGAAAAGGCAGATATAATCGTAGAAAGAAAAGATATACTTTATAAACTAAAACCTGATGTTCAGGTGTTGTCTTATGACGATTTATCAGATTAACAAGCTAATATTTTACATATAAAAAGTGCTGCCATAATGACAGCACTTTTTTCATATACTTTTTACATGTGATTATCAGTTTTTATATATATCTTTTCTATGTCCTATATTAACAACATTAATTACTACTCTATCATCCTCTATATGTGCTAATATACGATAATTTCCAACCCTATAACGCCACGAATCAGATAAGCATCTCTAATAAATATAACCATTTTTTAGATTATTTATAAACTTAGTAACCTTTTTATTCTACTCTAAGTATTTACTTATATTTTTTCTCAATTTATTTTCGTACATTCTTATAAACTGGCTATAGAACAAATCGTAAATTAAAAACGTTATGTTCAATCCTATAAATAGCACAAACATGTATTTTACCTCTGTTAAAAAACTCTTTAGTACAAAATACATTATAACAAATACTATATTTGCAAATACAATTTTCATACCATACTCTGCACCCATAGACCTACCTCTTTCAATAAGAGATTTTACTAATCCATAAAGTGCAAAAGATATTGCATATACAAACCACTGTACTTTATTTCCTATTATCATGAACGATAATATAATAGACGCAAGTGTAAAAATAGTACCTGTTTTTTCTCCAAATTCAATAATAACAATTGAAGAGACAAATGATGCAAGCACCATAAAGAAAATTGTATTCATCGGAACAAAGTTTATAAGCATAAAGAATATTGCTTCAAGTGCTAGTAAAATTCCCCCGAAAGCCATTTTTTTACTTACATTTTCCATATTAAGACTTCCATTTCAATTTTAAATTTCAATAAATTAACAACAGCTTATAAAGTCTCCACCCATACATTCACAGCATGAGTCTAAGCACCATAACTGACAGCAAGTGTCCGTACAATCGTCGCCACAGCAACAGCAACAACATGGGCAGCAACCACCTGAGTCATATCTTCTTCTCTCGTTGTAGTATCTAGCTCTGTCATCGTAGTCATTTCTATATGAGCTAAACTGATTATATGCTGCATTATATTCTTGATTTTCAGGATCCATAAATCTTGCTCTTTTTATATAATCTTCGCCTTCTTCATATCTACCCATTTTCATTGCAGCAGTTCCAGTCAGGAAGAACCACTCAGCATTTCTATCACTTGAAACTACTTCTTTAAGCATTCTGTATGCATCTGCAAATCTTCTATTTGCTATTAAATTTCTAGCTTCGATATAAACATTTCTATTCATTGCTTCTCCGTACATGACTTTCTCCTTCCTTTCATTAAATTTTGTATATTTTAATAAATCTTATCATTTAATTTATATGACTTACATCGCCATTTTTATCTTTTCCATCCCCGTATAATATATTCTTATATCTCAAGTATACACCAGAATAGATTATATTTTCTATTATACCAAGATTTAACATATCTATATTTCTTCCAAGCATCCCTAAGCTCATAGAAATAATTCTCTCTACTTTTTTCTTTAATTCTTCACTCTTTGGCTCAAATTCTTTAAATGGGTTATATCTACCCTTCTGTAAATCCTCTTCTAAATCTTCGTATGCATCTAATACATATATATACTTACCTATATTAAATCCTATTTCCCTTAATCTGTCCTCAAACTCATCTTTCTTGTATGCGAATATTTCTCCCATTAAATTTCCAAATGTGTTTGAAACATCATCTAGGTTTGTAGATTCTTCTTTTTCTAATTCTTCAAGCTCTGAAAGACATTTTTTTATATACTCTGCTTTTTCACTGTATTTATTGTGAGCCTCTTTCAAACTTCCTTTATATACATTATACGCCAACTTATCTTTAATTCCACCATCGTCCTTTACATTATCTTCTAATTTGAAATGTGTTAAAAGGACATTCATAGCAGCTGCATATTCTGTTATTTCATTTACTTGAACCTTTTTCTTTTTTATAGGGTTTGCTATACAAACCTCTTCTGTTATCTTTGACTCGGGATTGTATACCGCCGAAAGAAGTACAATTAAAAAAGTGACATCATAGTTTAGAGAAAATCTAGATATTTGACCATGATTCTTTTTTAAAGTTTTACAAAGTCCACAGTAATAACTTTTATAGTGTTCATACTCTCTAAAAGTTAAATCCATTTTATTTATTTTTACATATCCAAACATTCATTGTCCTCTTTTTTATAAATCATTTATTTTTATAAAGATTTTATATATATTTCTCTTACTTCTTCTTTTGTAAATTCTTTTGGATGATTATTTATATTTCCTATAGATACTTTAAATGCATTTTCTACCATCCAATCTACATCACTTTCTTCTATTCCTAAATCTTTAAGAGTAACATCTAGTCCTATTCTCTTTAAGAATCCTCTTATGCTGTCAGCACAGTCTAAAGCACTATTTCCACCTAAAAGCGCTGATATAGCTGCATATCTTTCTGGATCACTTTCCCAAGATGCTTCAACTATTGCAGGTGTAAGAGCTGCTAATCCTTCTCCATGAACTATATTTTTAAGCCCACTTGCTGGATGTTCTAATGCGTGTGGAAGTGCACAACTTGAACAACCTATAGCCATACCTGCTAGCATACTTCCTAGAGTTACTTTTTCCCATACTTCATAATTTATTTCTTCATCGTTTACAGCATTTTCTGCGTTATCTGCTATTAACTTCATAGCATAAAGTGCATATGCATCTGATAATGGAGTACGTTTTTTACTTACAGCCGCTTCCATTGCATGTGCAGCAGCGTCAAATATTACAGAAGCTTTTACTCTTTTAGGCATAGTTACCATAAGCTCTGGGTCTACTATTGATACTTTTCCATATATAGCAGGTGTTCTAAGAGATTTCTTATCATTATTTTTATCATCTGTTAAAACAGAATAACAGTTTCCTTCACTACCAGTTCCAGATGTTGTAGGTACTAATATTAATGGAAGTGCTTTTTCTGATGTTCTTTCTCCGTACATATACTCTCTTACATCACCTTCATTTACAGCCATTAACGCTATTGCTTTAGCCGCATCCATTATACTTCCACCACCAAGTGCAACTACGACATCACAGTTTTCTACATTTGCTATTCTAGCTCCTTCTTCAACTGTCGATATTAAAGGATTCCGTGTTACTTCATTAAATATAGCACCTTCTATTCCTTCTTTAGCTAAAAGTTCGACTGCTCTATCTAAAAGTCCTGATTTTCTAGAACTAGTTCTTCCTGTTACTATAAGTGCTTTTTTCCCATATTTTGCGGTTTCTTTTCCTAATTCGTTTACTTTTCCGCATCCAAATATTATATTTACTGGTAAGTTGTAGTTAAATTCCATTATAAATCTCCTCATTTCCTAAAAAATATATTTCATATTCATTACTTACTTTATTTTTTACTACTTATACTAATTATATCAGTTAATTGTTTTTAATCAATGAAGATTATTTGAACATTAATTCAAATTTAATTCTTACATTGAAAAAGAGAGTCCCTACTTTCTGCTGATAAATTCGGTACTCTCTTTTTCTCTTCTTAACCTTAAATTTTATGTAAACTGTATTTAGATTTTTATCTTTTTTACATTTTGGAAAACTTTTTATATTTTGCAAAATTTATTTATTATAAAGACTATTTAAAAAACTGAAAAAGTCATTTAAATCATTCATACTAGCTGGATATACCTCTTCATCATCTTTTTTAGGAGTTTCTTTTTTGTCGTCTACAACAAATTTAAATCCTAATCTTACTCCAAATAATTCTTCAGAAACATCCCGTAAGAATCTTAGATACTGAGTTTCCATTATCTGAACAACTCTTACATCGCCAACACGTACAACAACTGTTCCCATCTTGTAGTCTATCTGCTTGCTATCTTTAAATAAAGCCTTATATACTGCTGGACTGATTAGTTCTTGTATTCTTCCTAGCATAACCTTCCATACATCCATTGCATCTATTCTATTTATATCGGCTTCTTCCTTGTATTCTTCTTTTTCTTCAGGTTTTTCTTCCTCTTCTGGTCTTTTTACCTCTATAGTACTATCATCATCTTCTTTTTCTTCTTTCTGATAGCCCTTTGATAACTGTATTTCTGCTATTTTTCTAAGACCTAACTCTATTATATCGTCTTCACTTAAAAATACGATATTAATTCCATAACTTATTCCAGACTTAGCTATTATATAAGTCTTTATCATTTCTATAATTTCAGGACTTATCTGTTCATTTATTTTTGCTATATCTGATATTATGTATAGAGTGTTTCCACTAAATTTTATCTTTCTTACACTTTCTATTACACTGCTTAATTCTGATTGAAGGCTGTTTAGAGTCTCTTTGGTAAATTGTTCTATATTCATAATTTTCTCCTTTAAACTCCGGTTTGCTATTGCGTTCAGTTTAGCACATTTATAGAAC
>URRU01000099.1 GCA_900550335.1 uncultured Clostridium sp.
GGTTATGTCTTACAAGGGTAACGTATTCGGTGTTGAACCGCCTACATTCGTTGAACTTGAAGTCGTTGATACAGAACCGGGTTTCGCAGGTAACACATCTACAAACGCTACAAAGCCTGCTACTCTTGAAACAGGTGCTACAATTCAAGTACCTCTATTCGTTGATATGAACGAAGTTATCAGAGTAGACACAAGAACAGGCGAATACATGGAAAGAGTAAAATAAGTCTGAATAAAATCGCACACGGCACTTATTTTGTGTTGTGAACAATTTTCTTTCAGCCTTTTGAATGAAAGGAGATTAATTATGGAAGATTTAATTAAAAAAGTTTCATATCTAAAGGGTTATGCAGACGGTCTTGACCTTAGCCCAAAGAGTGACGAAGGTAAGCTTATTATCAAATTGCTTGACGTTATGTCTGAAATGGCTGATACTATTGAAGAATTGAACTCAAGAGTTGATGATGTTGAAGATGTTGTTGACGAGCTTGATGATTGTGTACTTGAAATTGCCGATGATTTGTACGGTGACGATGAGTATGACGATTATGATGACGATGACGACGATGATTATATCGATGATTATGATGACGATGAGTACGAATATGAAACACACAGATATGAAAGTCAGCACAGAAATAATTATTCAAATAGAGGCAAAATAGGAAATGGAATATTAATATTTTTAACAGTTGTAGCTGTTTGTGTAACTATATTGGCTTTAAATATGTATTTACCTTCTAAAAATAAGGTGGAAAATAATGCAAATGTAGCAAATAATCAGCAGCAACAGCAGGTAGAAAATCAAAGCAATGATGAAGGTAAAATGTCAAGTAACGATGAAGGACAAGATGAGTACAATAATGCTACAATAAGAGATTTATCTGATTATTACTATGCAGTTGATTACTATAATAGCAATTACAACAGTAGCGACGGATACCTATTCCCAGGAAGTGATACTAGATACATAGATCCAGAGGAATTAAGTGGATGTTCTGATAGTCAGTTAGCTTATATAAGAAACGAAATATTTGCTAGACATGGGTATATATTCCAAACAGATAAGTACAACAATTATTTTGGAAGTAAAACTTGGTATTACCCAAACTCATATACAACAGATAATGTAAATGATTTGAATGCGTACGAAAAATATAATGTAGAACTTATAAAAAGCTTAGAGTAAAATTTGTTTTAAAGTATAGCAAGTTTATTTTAAAGCATAGTAAAAACAATCAAAAGGCTCTAGTGAAAATGGCAGAAAATATTTAATGAAATAATAGAAAAAGTACAGTAAAAAAATAGAAAAGATTTAGCGAAAACGATAGAAAACTTATATAGATAGGGGAGATTTGAACTTTTATTCAAAAAAAGTTACAATATTTTCTCTATCCATATAAATAATTATAGTGTATAATTAGAAAAATAGTACAGGGGGGTTAAAAAGACTATGAAAAAGATAAATGAGAAAGTAATATTAATACTTTTATCAGTTCTTTTATTGAGTAATGTTCTTTTAACTGTAAATGCTATAAGGATGAACAATGAATTAGAACAGCAAAAACAGATTAACATTGAAATATTGGATATGCTGGAAGATAGTGAGTATTCAAATGAGAAGGTCAACAACTCCAATGATAATAATGAAGTTGGTTCAAAAGATATAGAGAAAGAAAATAAAAAGTCAACAGGACTAAAAGTGGCAATAGATGCTGGACATCAGCAAAATCAAAATAGCGATAAGGAGCCTATTGGGCCTGGAGCAAGCGAAACAAAGATGAAGGTTGCATCAGGAACAGAGGGATGTGAAACAAAAATTCCTGAATATCAGGTTACACTAGAAATATCTAAAAAACTAGAAAAGATTTTAAAAGATAGAGGATACGAGGTGTACATGGTTAGAACTGAAAATGATGTAAATATCAGCAACAAGGAAAGAGCTGATTTAGCTTATCAGAGTGGGGCAGATATTTTTGTAAGAGTTCATTGTAATTCAAGTGAAAGCAGCGAGTCTAACGGTGCGCTTACAATATGCCAGACACCTTCAAACAGTTTTGTATCTATGTACGACGATAGCAAAAGGCTATCTGATGATGTACTTCTAGAATTATGCTCTGAGACTGGGGCAAAAAACAACGGTGTTATGGAAACTGATACTATGTCAGGTATAAACTGGAGTAAACTGCCAGTTACAATAGTAGAGACAGGATTTATGAGTAATCCAGAGGAAGATAGAAAATTATCAGATCAGAGCTATCAAGAAAAAATTGCAATCGGAATTTCTAATGGTATAGATAAATACTTTGCTAAATAAGTGAAGTTGGATAATTATCCGACGAGAGGGGTGGTGAAATGACAAATTTCTGTCCGAACTGTGGAAAAAAAGCAGATAAAGACGAAAAGAAGTGCCCTGTTTGTGGAGAGGAAATAGCCAGTCTTTCGCAAACAAGTGAATCTAAAAATAATAAAAAGAAGATAACACTAAAGGCAAATATAATAATTATAGTATTTGTTGTATGTATGGGTTATCTTGGATTAAATATAGTATCGAGATATTTTAATGCAGGTAAGAATATAGCACACACTGCTAATAGTCAAAAGTCTGAATTAAAAATATTAAAAAGACCTAGTCAAAAATCATACGAGGATATAGAAGAAAATGGTATCGTAAAAAAAGAAAAGACAAGTGAATCTGTTTATGAAGAAAAAGAAGAAGCTTCTTCAGAAAAAGATGCAGATAAATCTAAGACATTGGTTATTCCTGAAAAAGAAAAATATATGAAGATAATGTCGGATTTAAATACAGAAGTTGACCAGATGGCAGATTCTGAGCTAAATGGTGAAGAGGAAAGCCTACTTAACTATACTAGTAAAATATATAAAAAATACGATACTGTCTTAAATATGATTTACAGTGATATTACATCTTCTCTTGAAAATGGAGAGCTTGAAAAATTAAAAAAAGACGAGATTGCCTGGATAAAAGAAAAAGATGCAACAGCATCTACGGCTGTTGGTTCTGAAGATACTAGTGAATCTGATGAAAATTGGGTATATTTCGACTCGCTTGCTACTTCTACAAAAGACAGATGTTATTATTTGATACACACCTACATGTATTAAGATAGCTTTAAATTTTAAAAAGTAAATATAAAATAATTGACACCATATTAGTAAAGTGATATGGTGTTTTTTAATGTATTGAAAGATGTTTAATCTTGTAATACAATATAATTTGTGGAATTAAAAGCTTTTATAAAAAGGAGAGAAGTAAAATGAAGTGTCATCGTTGCGGACATCCAATGAAATTTGGAGAAGAAAAATGCAGAAAATGTGGTGCAAAAGTAAAGAAAACAGAAGAATATTTAAGAATGGAAGAAGAAAGAGCTAAGAATGCCAAAAAAGATCAGATAGCTTTAGTAGTTTCAACACTTATTTTACTATTTGTACTTGGATTTGGTTTATATGTACTATTTTTCAAATAAAATGGAATTATAAAAATGTAAATTGTGAGGAGAATTAGTTAGAAATGGCAAAAAAAGTAATAATGAAAGAAGCTGGACAGTGTTCAAAATGTGGTAGAAACATAAAGAACGTAAATAGAAAATTTGATGTTCCAACACCAAATGGATTAAAATTAAACTGCTGTTCAAAACAGTGTCATGATGATATGACAGAATATTATAAAGGATTTAGAAAACAGAAAATAGCTTTATATGCTGAGGTTGCATTCGGGTTAGCTGGTATAATAGCAATGCTTTTACAGAATAATGCATTAGCTCAGATATTTATAATGATAGACTCTATACTATTCTTAGCATTCCCTTATGCTACATTTAATCCTAAATCAAGAACTTGTTATGATGAAACAAAAAGACAGAGTAGAAGTATAGCATTATCATTATTATTATTCATAGCAGTATGGTATTATTTCTTTGTGTTTAAAAAATAACTTATACCTTGCTTTGAAAAAAATACGAATTACTGTGCTATAATATAAATGGCGACAGAAACGTATTTAAAATAGGGAAAGTGTGAGGAATTTCTTTATGGAACAGAAAAAATGTGCTTGTTGTGGAGGCGGAGATAGTCAGGATAGAAAGCTTTCACCGAGAAATAATAAAGAAGATCTTATAAAAAGATTGAAAAGAATAGAGGGACAGGTAAAAGGAATCCAAAAGATGATTGATGATGAAAGGTATTGTATAGATATACTAGTCCAGATTTCTGCTGTAAAAGCAGCTATCGACAAAGTAGGAAAGATAATACTTGAAAATCATATAAAGGGTTGTGTTACCGAAAGTATAAAAAATGAGAGCCAAGATGAGTCAGATCAGCTTATCGAGGAACTAATGAAAAATATTTATAAATTCATGAAATAGGAGGCAAAATGAATCAGGACGGATATATAGTAGAAATAGTAGATGAAGAAACTGCTATAATGAGAATGATGAGAATGTCTGCGTGTGCAAAATGCGGTAAATGTATGAATGCATCTTCTGAGTCTGAAGAGATACTAGTTGAAGTGGACAATACTATAGGTGCCAAAGTTGGTGACCACGTTATGGTAAGTATGGAACATATAAATGTCATGAAAGCGACATTTTTAGTATATGTAATACCTATGGTTCTTCTAATAGTTGGTATAGTAGGTTCATACTATGCACTTAATGCTATAGGATTTGCTGGCCCTACAGAAGTTGTGGCTGCGATTATAGGTATTGCACTTATGGGACTTTCTTATATCTACTTAAAAATAAACGATAAAAAGTTTAAAGAAAGTAGAGAATACGTTCCTGTTGTCACAAAAATATTATTCGATTTATAATATAAAAAAGACTGTTGTATTATTTTACAACAGTCTTTTTGTATTATAAAATATGTTTTATATTTAAAAATCAGAAATACATTTTTGTATTTGCATATATTTTTGTATTAAAAAATACGTTTTAATTTTTATCTTGAGATTCCTCTTCATTATCGTGTAAATTTAATTCAAATTCAGCAGTATGTTCAGTAACCAGTCCGCTGAAGTCTTTTTCATTGACTTTGATATTTTTACCTAATTTTCTTTTACTAGGTTTCTTTTTAGCATTAGGATCATATTCTATATTAAATTCGCGTTTTTTTAGAATAGGTCTAAAGTTTGCAAGTAAGTCCCCTTTGAATCTGTATATGTTGATAGTTCTGACTAAGGCAGCTACAACAAGTACTCCAAGAGCTATTGAACAACTAAGAAGTATAGCACTAGCTCCTTTTGTAGCAGCTAATAAATAATCTTCTTGTATGATTGCAAGCATAGTGTTGTAAAGTCCAATCCCTGGAATTAGAGGTAAAATACCCGGAATAACAAATAAAATAGCAGGTTGGTACATTTTTCTAGCTAAGACTTCACTCATAGCAGATACTGAAGCAGCTGCTAAAAATCCTGAAAGCGACATATTATTTGTAACTTCCATAATAACTAAATAAACAACCCAACCAATACCACCAACTACAGCAGGTGGCAATAATAGTTTAAGAGGTACGTTGAAGAAAACTGCAAATCCTGCTGTTGCAACTGTAGCAAACATAAAATGAGCAAATAAAGACATATCTCCCATTATAAAACACCTCCTAATTTAAACCATAAATCAAGTACAACCCCAACTCCTGAGGCTATAGAAAGTAGTATCATAAATGCCTCAAATACCCTAGAGATACCTGAGATTAAATTTCCTGATATAAGGTCTCTTATAGATTTTATAACTGCAACCCCTGGAAGAAGCGGCATTATCGAACCAACTATAAGCATTGTAGGTGTGTTTATTATTCCAAATTCTGTAAATGCAACTCCTAGTAACGTTATCACGAATGATGCAACAACGCAGGAAAAAGCTGATATAGAGCTTATTTTCATTATTTGGTCGTATATAATATCTCCTATGATAGCGACTATAAAAGTAAATATAAAGTTTAAAAGCTGGTTTCCACCAAGTAAGCATGCAAAACAAGCAGATGCAAGTCCTGTACATGAGTAGAAGAACCAAAGTGGATAAGGTTTTACTTTATCTATTTCATATAATTCAGCAATAGATTTATCTATGTCTGGATTTTTTACCGAACAAAATTCTCTTGAGAAATTGTTAAGCTTTGAAATTTTGTTTAGATTGATACATCTTTTGTCGATTGTTTTCATAAAGCAGAAACCATCGAATTTTTCGTCTGAAATTATTACAACTGTAGGAGTTGTAAAGACATTTGCATGATAAAAACCTTGAGACCTACAGATTCTAAGAACACTGTCTTCAACTCTTGAAGTTTCGGCACCATTTTTTATCATAAGCTCCCCGACGAAGAGAGCTATTTTTAGAATATTCTTCTTATATTCTTTCTCTTCTGCCTCAGTGGCAAATCTTGAATCTGTTATAGAAGTATCCATAAATAATCCCCCCTTTATAATATGTGATTTAAAAATTACTTTATAATATAAATT
>URRU01000100.1 GCA_900550335.1 uncultured Clostridium sp.
CAATCATAGAATATCAAAAAACACGAAAGAAATTTTAATATAAAGACAGTGAAAAAATCGTAGGATAAACTTTTAAAATATAAAATTTATAAATCTCTATAAATTTGTAAAAAATTGTCAAAGTTGTATACCAAAAAAAATATTTTCTGAAAATAAGAATATGTGAATATGTCAGATGAAAGTGTCGATAATAAAAATAGAATGACTTTTAAATTAAAAATTTTATAAAAGGAGTGATTTTATTGAAAGTTGGAATTCCCAAGAAAATATCCATAAAATACAATGCATATCTTTTAGACGAGACAGATACAACTGTAACGGTTGAGACATCAGAGGAAAGTATAGAGCTTATACAAGATATTAGGCTAGCTACAGGAAAAGAACCTATCATAGTAAAAAACACTGAAGAAAATATAAGAAAAAAGATAAATATGCGATACGATTCAAATATGGAGGACAGCGAAGATAGGGCTCAAAGATTATTCAAAAGAATAACTGAGTTTTCGATTCGAGAAAATATAAGTGATATACACATTGAGCCTTTTGAAGAAGAGTTTAGGATTAGACTGAGGAGGGACGGAAAACTAGAACTTTATGACAAATTTTCTATGGCTTTTTATCCAGAATTTGTATCTTTTATAAAATTAAAATCAGGAATGGACATAGCTGAAAAAAGGATACCTCAGGATGGAAGACTAGGATTGTTTGAAAATAGAGCAGATGTAGATGTTAGGGTTTCTTCAATACCTACTGTAAATGGCGAAAAGATAGTTATGAGAATTTTGAATAAAAATATATTTATAGAAAATATATCTAAGCCAGATTTTTCAAAAGATGAGATGGAGTTAGTATCGAAAATAATATCTAAAAAATCTGGAATAATTCTTGTCTGTGGTCCAACCGGAAGTGGTAAAACAACTACTGTATATTCAATTATAAAAAAACTTATGGACTTAGAGAGAAATATCACTACAATAGAGAATCCAATTGAATATAAGATAGATGGAATTAATCAAATTCAAGTAAATGAAAAAGTTGGTTTAACTTTTGAAAGAGGACTTAGGTCAATACTAAGGCAGGATCCAGATATTATCATGATAGGTGAAATAAGAGATACAGAAACAGCAGAGATAGCAGTTAGAGCAGCTATAACAGGACACCTTGTTATAAGTACTCTACATACTGAAGATGCTGTGTCTGCTATTATAAGACTTTCCGATATGGGGATAAAACCATATTTGATAAAAGCTTCATTAATAGGCGTTATAGCTCAAAAATTAGCTAGAAAAAAATGTAAATACTGCAAAAATATTGGTGGGATTGTTGAAAAATGTGAAGTCTGCCATGGAAGGGGATATATTGGAAGAACTGCTATACACGAAATTATGAATTTAGATGATAGAGTAAAAAGTCATATAAAAGATAACTTAGATAAGGATATTATGAGAAATGTAGCTGAAAAATCTGGGATGATTACATTTGAAAAAAGTATAGAAAAACTTTTAAAGGATGAGGTTTTGGATGAAAGAGAAGTATATAGCTTGGTTTAAAGATTTAAAAATAAAAGAATTTGAAAATATTGATTTGTCTATACTTGAAGATTTTATTAAACCTAAAAAAATTAAAAGTAAAGAACTTAGAGTTATATGTAGTCAAATGTCTATATTGTTGGATTCTGGAGCTAGTATAGATGATATTTTAGAGGCAATAGGGAATCAGCAAAATAAAAAATATAAAGAATGTTTTTTGAAATCTACAAGAAATATAAAAAAAGGATATTCTATAGAAAATTCTTTTAGAAGTAGTGAATTATTTAGTGAATTTTTTTTGAGTATGATTAGATGTGGAGAAAATTCAGGAAAGCTAAGCACTGTACTAAAGGATATGTCTGAATACTATGAAAGAGATTATAGGGTTAAGTCAAAATTAAAATCTATTATGATTTATCCAGCTATACTTTTTATTATGATGATAGTTGCTGTTATTTTCATAATGTATGCAGTTATACCAAATTTTGCCTTGGTATTTGATAGCAACAATATAAAGCCTCCATTTTTCAGTTATATTGTGATAACGAGTATGCTTTTTATGAGAGAATATATGAATATTTTAGTGCCTATATTTATTTTAATACCTGTATTGATTTATATTTTTATAAAAAGTAATACAGAAAATATGGATAAAATAGATAAATTAAAATGTAAGCTTCCTCTATGGAATAAATACTATATGATGTCTGTTACGGCAAGTTTTTCTAGAAATATGTACATAATGTTAAAAAGTGGGATACCTATTATAAATTCTGTTGAAATTGCTTCAGATATAATAAGAAACAATTATATAAAAAAGCAATTAGAAATATCTCTTAGATATATAAATAAAGGTAGTAGTATTTCAAAATCAATAGATTTAGCTAGTGTATTTCCAGATGTTTTAATATCAATGTTAAAAAATGGAGAAGAAAGTGGGAATATAGAAAAAAGCTTTCAATATATAAACACATTCTTTGAAAATGAGTTAGATATAATGACAGATAGGATTATAAGGCTTATAGAGCCTGCAATAACTATAATTATGGGTCTTGTTATAGGTGGGTTAATAATAGCTATAGTAATGCCTATGTTTGATGCAATTACCGCAATTTAAAAGTTCATTCTAAAAATAAAAATCATGGCTAATACAAATATTACTGTAAATGTCCGGCAATTAATCTTGATTGTCGGACTCAAAATCAGGAGGGTAATTATGAAAAAGAATTTAAAAAATAAAAAAAAGAGACAAGGATTTACACTTGTCGAGATGATAATAGTAGTTACTATACTTGGAATTTTAGCAAGTATTGCAATTGTAAAATATGGAAAAGTAGAAGCTAATGCAAGAAAAAACATAGACTATACAAATGCAGCAAATATAGCATCAGCTGCAACAATAGCAATGAGTGAAGGGGTCCCATCAGATCAAATAACAGTATCTAATTTATTAACAAAAGGATACTTAAATAGCGAACCAGTACCTCAGAGTGTTGACGGAGATTTTACAATAGAGATTAGCGAAGAAGGCAAAAGCGTAAGTGTAAAAGTAAATGATATAGAAATGTATCCAAAGCCAAAAGAAGAAGCTAAGGGCGAACTGCAATAAAACTAAGAAGAAAAGTAGGTAATAAATATGAAAAAAGAAGAAGTAGAGCTAAACTTATACCCTACAAAATCAAAATGTAAAATAATATTTTTTACAAAAAATGGAAGAAAGATAAAAATCATATCAAATATAGAAAAGAAAATTACTCTGGATAATAGAATATTTATAGAAAAAACGTTTAGAGATAAATATATAGAAGAATTATCTAATTGCATAATAAATGAAGGTTTAAAATATGGAAAATGTAAATCTGTATTCATAAACATACAAGAAAGCGACATAATACTTAAAAATATAAAAATAGATTCTGCAATTAAAAAGAAAGATATAATCAAGGCTGTAGATATAGAGATAAAGGAATTCTGCTCTAGAACATTTAATGATTACTTTGTCGATTATAAGATATTAGATAGTAATGAAGAGGATACAGAGATTCAAGTTATATTATTTCCAAAAAAATATGTAGATTTATTTTCTGAACTATGCGATAGAATAGGCATTGAAAATAGGGCAATGCACACAAATGTCAACCTACTAGAAAGACTATTAAAAATCAAGGGAGAAGATATTATGGAAAATATGATAAAAATGGAAAAAGAGCATACATCAACTGGGGAAGTAATGGAAATGGGTGTTATAGAATTTAGGGATGATGACTTAGTTGTAAGTGTATATGCAAAACAAAAGGTAAAATACTGTTGTGTAATAAAAAAAGAAGAATTCACTGATGAATTGGCAGATAAAATATTTGAAAAATGTGTTGGAATAATAGGGCTTGGAAATACAAACGCAGACGATTTACAAATATATTATAGACTTTGTAAATTATGTAATATAGATTTTGAAGAAGATGTTGAGTTTGTACAAGATTTTAAAAATGTATCTCCAGAAGAATTTTTCCAAATTGCTGCTAAAAAACTAAACTAATATCAAAATAAAAATCATATAATAAAGAAAGATTAACTAAAAAGAAAATATTAAAAAATAGCTTTAAATGAGGAAAGAAAATGATATTAAATAAGAACAGATTTCTAAAGGAAAATGGACTAAAAGACTACTTTGAATATAAAAGGAAAAGTAGTATAAGCATAACAAGAATAGCTTCTATGGTCGTGTTCTTTCTTATTATTTTCAATATTATAAGTGGGATAATAGAAATAAAAAACATTCAAAACTATATAATCGAGAATCAAACTAATGACAATATCTTGATAAATTCACAAAATGAGCATAAACAAAATAACAATAATAAAAGAATAAACATGGGGAATGTAAGGAAAATATTTGAAACAGTAGGAGAGGAAAATTTGGATAGTATGTATGTAGACCAGGAAAGTGCCCAGGTAATAGGAAAAGCTAGGGATATGAAAACTATAGAAATACTTATGAAAAACAAAATACTGAAAGAATCGTACATTAAAAGAATAGAAGGCGGAAGTGTTTACACTTTTGAGATATATTCTGGAAATAGGTAAGCCAATGAACAACAAAAGACAATTATCTAAAATAATTCTTCTACTGTTTCTTTTTATCTTAACAAATATTTTTATAATAACTCCAATAAAAGAAAGAAAACAACTACTAGAAACAGAAAAATATAAAATAGATCAAGAAATAAAAGAAGTAGAGCGGTATAAAAAACAGACAGAAATATTAAAAAAAGAAGCTAAAAAAAAGAAAGTTATAACAGTATTTGGTGGAAAAGACGATATAATCGAAATTCAAAACACAATAGGAAGAATAGTAAATATTCAAAGTATAGAAAACACAGTCCAATTAAATGAAGATGGAGCGAGAGTATCAAATATAAGTATAAAATTCGTTGGAACATATCAGGAAATATTTAAAGTAGTTGATGCACTTAATTCTAGAGGAATCGAAAAAAATATAAAAAGCTTTAGCGTATCCAAAATAAGTCAATCAAATATCGACTCATCAGAAAAAAATAAAAGCACAATTGAAAACATAGAAGAAATAAAAAATAAATCAGATACAAAAGAACATAAGCAAGAAACTGCGCAAGATAACAATCGTCGAGAAACCAATAAAAGTCCGTCGACAAAGTTTGAATGTATCCTAAAAATTAGCAAAATATAAAAAAATGCTCCCTCAAGCAAAAATATAATGCATTTAATCAAAATAAATCAATTTTTTTGTAGATTGATATTGCAAATAATGATAGAATAATAAGATGTGTATTGTATTATTAAAAAATAATAAGGGAGTGAAATTGAAAAGTGATATTAAATAGAAACGATAAATGCTACTGTGGAAGTGGCAAAAAATATAAAAACTGCTGTATGGAAAAAGATTTAGAACAGGAAAGATACAACAGAAGATTAACAGAAGCTCAGAAGCAGTATGCGGAAATATATACAAAAATATATAGATACTCAAGAGATGAAAGATTTGCTAATGAAATGAATAATGCTGAGGACTTATTCTACATATTAAAAACAGACGGTGTAAAAGCTAGATTTGAAAAATTCTTCAACACATTCTTCATAAGTGACCATGTTCTTGAACAGGGAATAACAATAGCTCAGTGTTATCCAGTAGAAAACAAAATAACTGACAACGAAAAAAGAATAATACAGAGTTTAATAAGTTCTTACTCTAGTATATATACAATAGTTAAAAAAGAAAAAGAAAGCGTATTATTAAGAGACTGCTTCCTAGGTGAAGAAGTAGCTGTCGACGATGTAAAAATACTTAAAGATTTTGAAGAAGGCGACACAATAATAGCTAGAATAGTAGAAGTAAGTGGTGTAAAACTTCTTATAGACATAACTGTTAAAATAGTAGAATCAACTGGTAAATTCATGGTTGAAGATATAGAAAGACTATATGAACAGAACAAAGAAGATTGGCCAAACAAAAAAATATTCTTATGCTACCATACATACGTATTCTACAGATATTTACAGCAGCTTTTAGATGAAGAAGTATCTAACTATGTTAGAGAAAATTTAATAGCTAAAGCAAATGATGAAGCTGTAGAATCAACAGAAACAAAAGAAGAAACTACAGAAGATGATGGAAGCGTAATGGCTATAATAAACAAATTTGTAGAAGATGAATACAAAGAAAAATGTGCTTCATTCTGGAAAGAGTACGAAGCAAGCCATGAAGAAATCAAAGGATCTGAATTAGGTTGGGCAGCTGCAGTAGAATACCTTGTTAAAAAAGAAGAAGGTGTTTCTGTAACTCAGGCCAGCATATCTAAAAAATACGATATAAGTGCAAGTACAATAGGAAAAAGAGCTAAAGAATTAAAAGAAACAGTAAATTATAAATATCAAAATGTAAAAAGTATTGTTAAAAAAATATT
>URRU01000101.1 GCA_900550335.1 uncultured Clostridium sp.
TTCAAAAATATGCTATAATAAAATGATATATGTTTAAATACTTTTTAAGCGAGGAAAGGTGTTATTAATGGGAATATATTTAGATAATAGTGCGACAACAAAGCCATATCAAGAAGTAGTTGATAGTATGGTAAAAGCACTTACAGAAGACTATGAAAACCCATCTGCAGCACACAGAATGGGTATGAAAATAGAAAAAAATATAAAAGAAATAAGAAGAAATATAGCTAAGACTATAGGAGCTAAAGAAAAGGAGATTGTATTTACTTCTGGAGGTACAGAGTGCAACAACATGATTATCAGAAGTTGTGCAAATCTTAATAAACAGCGTGGAAAACATATAATATCTACTTCTATAGAACATCCATCTGTTTTAAATACTTTAGAAGATTTAGAAAAGGATGGGTTTGAAGTTACATATCTTCCTGTAAATTCTGAAGGAAAGATAAGTGTAGAGGATTTAGAAAAAAGTCTTAGAGAAGATACTATTTTAGTGAGTGTTATGTTTGTAAATAATGAGGTAGGAAGTATTCAACCGATAAAAGAAATAGGTACTCTTCTAAAAAATAGAAAGAATAAAGTATTTTTCCATGTAGACGCAGTTCAAGGATATGGAAAAGTGGATTTTAGACCATCTAGATACAATATAGACTTTATGAGTGTTAGTGCCCATAAAATACATGGACCAAAAGGAATTGGATTTATGTATATAAAGGATGGAAATAATTTTAAACCGCTTATGACTGGTGGAGGTCAGGAAAGTAATTTAAGATCAGGAACTGAAAATGTTCCGGGAATATACGGTATGGGAGCTGCAATATCTAAGTTATTTTCAGATTTAAATGGCTCTATAGAAAAAATGGATTCATTAAAAAATCTTTTAAAAGAAGAAATATCAAAAAATATAGATGGAATAAAGATAAATTCTCCAGCTGATGGGGTTTGTCATATATTAAATGTATCCTTTGAAGATGTAAGGGGAGAAGTACTTTTACATTATCTTGAACAGAAAGAAGTGTATGTGTCTACAGGTTCTGCTTGCTCATCAAAGAAAAAGGGTAGCCATGTATTAAATGCTATGGGACTTACTCCAAATCAGATTGAAGGAGCTATAAGATTTAGTTTATCTGATATGAACACAGAGGAAGAAGTAGTTAAGGCTGTAGAGATATTAAAAGACTCTGTGGAAGATTTGAGAAAGATAATAAGAATAAGAAGATAGTTTTAGATATTTTAGAAAAATATTGAGAATAATAAAATTTAGAGAAGACAATAAAAAAATTAAAAGAAAATAATTGAAAAGAGGTGCCGATTTGTACAATATATTAATAGTTAAATACGGGGAAATAGGAGTAAAAGGAAAAAATAGATACCTTTTCGAAAATAAGCTTATAAAAAATATAAAAAATATGCTTAAACCACTAGGTGAATACAATGTTTACAAAGAATACGGAAGAATATATGTTGATGTAAACGACGACGATTATGAAGAAGTAATGGAAGAAGTTAGAAAAGTATTTGGTATAGTTGGAGTTTGTCCAGGGATAAAAGCCGAAAAAGACTACGATGTACTAAAAGCTACAGCATTAAAATTAATAGAACAGAAGATAGAAGAAGGTGCTAAGACTTTCAAAGTTGAATCAAGAAGAGGAGATAAATCTCTTCCACTTACATCTCAGGAAATGAGTATAGACATAGGTGGATATATACTTTCTAATGTTAAGGATAGAATAAAAGTTGATGTTAGAAATCCAGAAGTTAAGGTTAGATGTGAATACAGAGAGTTAAATACAATGGTTTATACAGACTCTGTACCAGGTTACGGTGGACTGCCAATGGGAACTGCAGGTAAGGCTATGTCTCTTCTTTCAGGAGGTATAGATAGCCCAGTAGCTACTTGGATGGTTGCTAAGAGAGGTATGGATATAGAATGTATCCACTTCCACACATATCCATTCACTAGTGAAAGATCTAGAGAAAAGGTATTAGACCTAGCGAGAACTCTTTCAAGATACTGTGGACCAATAAAAGTACATTGCTGTAATATACTTGAAATAGAAAAAGAAATAACTGAAAAATTAAATAGAGAAGAAACTACTATACATTCAAGAAGATTTATGATGATGATAACTCAGAGATTAGCAGAGCAGAGAAATTGTCAGGCTATAGTTACAGGTGAAAGTATAGGACAGGTTGCATCTCAGACTATATACGGATTAACTTGTACTAATGCTGTCTGTAGTTTACCAGTGTTTAGACCACTTATAGCTATGGATAAATCAGATATAATTGATATAGCTCAGGAAATAGGTACTTATGATATCTCTATAGTTCCAGAAGAGGATTGCTGTAGTGTATTTGCTCCTAAGAAACCTATAACTAAACCTAAGTTAGATAGAATAGAAAAATCAGAAGAGAAACTAGATATAGAAGCACTTATAGAAGGTGCTATGGCAACTATTGAAACAGTTGTATGTGAAGTAGAATAATTTAATAAATGATAATAAAGAAATAATAGGGCTATCGCATAACATTAGTTTATGTGATAGCCCATTTTCTGTTATATAATTACTAATTTAAAAAGGCCATTGCATTAATTGCAATAGCCTATATTAATCTTATTTAAAAGAAACTAAATCTTTAACTTCTAATCTTTCTGGAGCAGCTTTAGCTTCACCATCTCTGTATCCAACAGCTATTAAAGCCATTACATTTTCTTCTTCTGGAATTTCGCATATTTCTTTAACTTTTTTATCGTCAAATATTCCAAGAACAACACTTCCAACACCTTCATTGTAAGCAGATAAGCAGAATGTCTGACAAGCTATACCTGCATCAAATACTTCCCAACGGTCTTCTTTAGAAGTAGAGAAGCTACCGTCTTCTTCGTAACCACTTTTTTTACCTACAGCAGTAAGTACTACTAGAGCTGGAGCTCTTTTTATTGTTTTTTCATTGAAAACAAAGTTCATAACAGCTTCTTCAGCTACTTTAGTTTTGATATCTTCGTTTTCTATTATATGGTATCTAGCAGTCTGAGAATTTTTCCATGATGGAGCAAATCTAGCTAATTCAATTATTTTTTCAAAAGTTTCATGAGAAATCTTTTCTTCAGTAAATTTTCTAACGCTTCTTCTTTCTTTTACACAGTTTTCAAAGTTCATATAAATATCCCCTCTCTAATTTAAATACATAATTATTTACTTCTAATTATAATTATATTATAAATTTCTGATAAAAACTATTATTATAGATATAAAAAATCCCCAACCAAAAGTAGATTGGGGATTAAAATTAATCAAATTTATTGTATACTTCAACACCATATTTTTCAATGATGTCTTTAGCTCTTTTTACATCTTCATCCTCAGCTTGAGGAACGCCCTCAAGAGGATATTTAAGTCCAAGCTCTTCCCATTTATGAACACCTAAAGTGTGGTATGGAAGTATTTCAAAACGGTCTACATTGTGTAGTGTAGATACGAATTCACCCATTTTGTTTAGGTTTTCTTCTGAATCTGTAACCCCAGGAACAAGAACGTGTCTTATCCAAACGGGTATATTTTTCTCATCAAGGTATCTAGCAAATTCTATAGCTGAATTTATATCTATTCCAGCAAGTGATTTTGCATCTTCAGGAATCATATGTTTTAGATCTAAAAGAACTGTATCAGTTAGCTCTAATATATGAGCTATATCAGTTGCTTTAGTGCATCCTGATGTATCTAAACAAGTATTTAATCCGTTTTTCTTTGCTTCTTTAAATAATTCATACAAGAATTCAGGCTGTGCAGTAGCTTCACCACCAGAAGCAGTAAGCCCACCACCAGAAAATTCCATATATGTTTTATATTTTAAAGCATCTTGAACTACTTCTTCAGCTGTCTTTTCAGTACCGCCATTTTTATTCCATGTATCTCTATTATGGCAGTATTTGCATCTTAAAGGACAACCCTGTAAAAAGACTATATATCTTATTCCGGGACCGTCTACGGTCCCGAAAGTTTCTATTGAATGTATTCTTCCTTTTACCATTTAAACCAAGCCTTTCTGCCAATCAGAAAGGATAAGTCGTTTCTGATTAAGCCATTTTGTTGTGGAATGTTCTGTTTATAACGTCTAACTGCTGTTCTCTAGTTAATTTTATGAAGTTAACTGCGTATCCAGAAACCCTAACTGTTAACTGTGGGTATTTCTCTGGGTGTTCCATAGCATCTTCAAGAGTAGCTCTGTCAAATACGTTAACGTTTAGGTGATGAGCTCTCTGAGCAAAGTATCCATCTAACATAGCTGAAAGGTTAGTTACTCTTTCGTCCATGTCTTTACCTAAAGATTTTGGTACTATTGAGAATGTATTTGATATACCATCCTGAGAATATTCGTATGGAAGTTTAGCAACTGAAGCTAGAGAAGCTAAAGCACCGCTGTTATCTCTTCCGTGCATTGGGTTAGCACCTGGAGCAAATGGTTCACCAGCTCTTCTTCCATCTGGAGTGTTACCAGTTTTCTTACCGTAAACAACGTTTGAAGTTATTGTTAATATTGACTGAGTTGGGTAAGAGTTTCTGTAAGTTTTGTTTTTCTTTATTTTTTCCATAACGTCTTTAACTATGAATACAGCTATTTCATCAGCTCTATCATCGTTGTTTCCGTATTTTGGATAATCTCCTTCAACTTCGAAGTCAACAGCTATTCCGTCTTCATTTCTTATAGTTTTAACTTTAGCGTATTTTATAGCTGATAATGAGTCAACACAAACTGATAAACCAGCCATACCACAAGCCATAGTTCTAAATACATCTCTATCATGAAGAGCCATTTCTAGTGCTTCATAAGAGTATTTATCATGCATGTAATGTATAACATTTAATGTATTTACATATAATTTAGCTAACCAATCAGTGAATAAATCGAATTTTGACATTACTTCATCGTAATCTAAGTATTCAGAAGTTATTGGTTCGAATTTAGGTCCTACCTGAGCACCTGATTTTTCATCAACCCCACCGTTTATAGAGTAAAGTAGAGTTTTAGCTACGTTAACTCTTGCTCCGAAGAACTGCATCTGTTTACCTATTCTCATTGCAGATACACAACAAGCTATACCGTAGTCATCTCCCCAGTATTCTCTCATTAAGTCATCATTTTCGTACTGTATTGAACTAGTGTCTATAGATACTTTTGAGCAGAAATCTTTGAATCCCTGAGGAAGTCTAGTAGACCAAAGTACTGTTAAGTTTGGTTCTGGTGATGGTCCAAGAGTGTAAAGAGTGTTAAGAACTCTGAATGAGTTTTTAGTTACTAATGTTCTACCATCTATTCCCATACCACCGATTGATTCAGTTACCCAAGTTGGGTCTCCTGAGAATAATTCATTATATTCTGGAGTTCTAAGGAATCTAACCATTCTTAATTTCATAACGAAATGGTCCATTAATTCCTGTATTTCTTCTTCTGTTATTGTTCCAGCTTTTAAATCTCTTTCGAAGTATATGTCAAGGAAAGTAGATGTTCTACCTAATGACATTGCTGCACCGTTCTGATCTTTAACTGCTGCAAGATATCCGAAGTATAACCACTGAACAGCTTCTTTTGAGTTTTCAGCTGGTCTAGATATATCGAATCCGTAGCTTTCACCCATTCTTTTTAATGCTTCTAAAGCGTTTATCTGTTCAGATATTTCTTCTCTTAATCTTATTGTATCTTCATCTATTGTTGATAGCTCTAAAGAATCTTTCTGAGCCATTTTGTCTTCTATTAATTTGTCTACACCGTAAAGAGCAACTCTTCTGTAGTCTCCTATTATTCTACCTCTTCCGTAAGCATCTGGAAGACCAGTTATTATACCAGATTTTCTGCATGCTCTCATTTCTTTAGTATAAGCATCGAAAACACCCTGGTTGTGAGTTTTTCTATATTTAGTGAATATTTTAGATACTTCTGGATCTAATTCGTATCCGTAAGCTTTACAAGAATTTTCTACCATTCTTATACCACCATAAGGCATTATAGCTCTTTTTAGAGGAGCATCAGTCTGAAGTCCTACTATCTGTTCTAAATCTTTGTCTATGTACCCTGGTTTGTAAGCGTCTATTGCTGTTATAGTTGTAGTGTCAACATCAAGAGTTCCACCATTAGCTATTTCTTTTTTGCAAAGTTCAGCAACTTCGTCCCATAATTTTTTAGTTCTTTCTGATTCTCCTGCTAAGAAAGAAGCATCTCCTTCATAAGGAGTGTAGTTTAACTGGATGAAATCTCTAACATCAATTTCTTTATTCCAGTTTCCTGTTTTAAAACCATTCCAAGCTGTAGTCATTTGGTTACCTCCGTAATAAAAAAATTATATAAAAAATAAAATAATCTGCAATTGTTATATTACCATAAATTTTACATATTGTATA
>URRU01000102.1 GCA_900550335.1 uncultured Clostridium sp.
TTGATATTATCAATTATTGCATTGATAAGTGGCTCTATAATGAAAATATTTGGATTTCAGTATGAATCAGTCGGCAGTATTATACTATTTTTCATAATAGCGACTATTATGTCTTTTCCATTAAACCTAATTGCCAGTGCTTTTCCAAAAGCATTACTTAAACTAGGTAAAATAAATTGGCGTACTGCGTTTATTCTATATTTAGTTTTAGATACTGTAGCTACAAGCTTTGGACTAAAAGTCGTTGACTATTATATGCCTACTGTTTCAGCAACAAACATTTCGATAATCATAATCTCTCTTCTATTTGCTTTTATGGGAAAAGATGATTTCAAGAATGTAAACTAACTCAAAAATATAAAATAATTTTGGGAACAGCTGATTGGAGATATTCAATTTTTGATATTAAATTCAGTATAATAAATAATTTAAAATAAATTAATTTTTAAAGGAGATGATTTTTTATGGGACGTTTTAAGAAAATTTATCAACAAGGAACAATTGATGTAATTGAAATTTGGGTTGATACATAAACAGGTGTAAATTATATCTTCCATAGAAATGGAAACGCTGCAGGATTTACAGTTTTAGTCGATAAAGATGGAAAACCTGTTATTACAAAATAGTTTATAAGATTAGGTGATTGATACCATGATAATAGAAAATATTCCAAAATCCTTAGCTGAATTATATAAATCTATACTTTCAGAATTAAGACCAGATTGGGATGTTAAAATTGATGTAGAGGATTATAATCTATACAAACTTGGATTTGTAGATGAAATTCCTTGCTCGATAAGTTTTAACGTATCTAATAAACAAATGGCTGAGCTATATGACAAAATAATTGATATGGAAGTTAGTGTTTATATGCACGAGGATTTACTTTTAAAAAATCCTATTAATATGACTTTAAATGAAAAAATTCAATTTGAAGAAGTAAAAAAACTTGAAGAAGAATATTATAATAAATATCGTCCTTTAGAAGGACTTGCTTATGATTTATCAGAAGAATAAGTTTTAAAATTTGCGAGTGTAAATAAAAGCTGATAAAAAGGGAGGATGTATATGCAAACAACGACAATGCAGCTTGACTGCCTGGAGTGTTTGCATATACTCCTCCCTTTTCCCAGTTTCCTATTTATCACTTATAATTTTCCCATCACTAATAGTCACTATTCTATCCGCAGTTTCCGCAATCTCTTGATTATGAGTTATCATCACAAGTGTCCGTCCAAAATCATTAACAGTATCTCTAAGCACCTGCATAACCTCCTCAGTTGTCTTGCTATCAAGATTTCCAGTCGGCTCATCAGCAAATATAACTGATGGTCTATTAGAAAGTGCCCTAGCTATTGCAACCCTCTGCTGCTGACCACCTGAAAGCTCATTTGGAAACTTCTTAACCTGCTCCTCAAGTCCCATACTTTTGATAATACTATCAATATATATTGGATCTTCCTTTGAGCCATCCAAAAGAATTGGCAACACAATATTGTCATATACACTAAGCACAGGAATTAAGTTAAAACTCTGGAATATAAATCCAAATTCCTTTCTTCTTATCTTAGAAAGCTCGCTATCACTCAACTTGTATAAATCTTCATCCCCTAAAAATACTTTACCCTCTGTAGGCTTATCAAGTCCAGCTATACAGTGAAGAAGTGTACTCTTTCCTGAGCCAGATGTTCCTATTATCGCTGTAAATTTTCCATTTTCAATCTCTAAATCTATTCCATCTACAGCTTTAACAAGCCTCTCATCTTTTCCGTAGTATTTTTTCAAACCTTCTATCTTTAACGTTTTTTTCATAAAATCTCATCTCCTCTACATTCACCAAATTTCTTTCAATTTTATTTAGTGAATAAAATTTATCTACCATTTATTTACGATTAGATTAACATTTTAAATATTTACCTTCAATATATACTGCTTAAACGGTATAAAAATCGGCACAAATGGCAACATAAAGTCTAAAATCAAATCATTCTATCAAAATTTAATCATCTAAATCTCTAATTCCATCTGCTATTTCCTTATTTGCAAATTCTCTATTTGCTAAAGAAACAGCAACTAAACAAGCTATAATTGTAGTTATTACAAACACAAATGCCCCACCAGTTGGGAATGTAAAGTCCATAAAATGCTCTATTCCGAAGTTTACATACGCATCATTGTGCCATTTAACCATTTTTAAAAGACTTACAACAGCTATTGCTATTCCCACAACTGAGCTAAGTACACCATAAGTTAATGCTTCAAACCTATTCATTTTCTTCATACCTGAAACATCCATTCCAAGTGCTCTCATTGTAAATATCTCTTTTCTTCTAATTATTAAATTGGCTCTAACTGTGCAGAATATGTTTAAAATAGATATAAGCACGATAAGAATTAAGCTTATTGTCGCTTCTTTTCTCACTTCTATCTCTACTAATCTCTGCTCTTCTTCAAAATCAAATTTATTGCTTATACTAGCAGGTATATTATCCTCAACATAGTCTATCACTTTTTTATTTTCAGACTCAGAGTTTGTATCTTTTAAATTTATTCCTATATTATTATATGTTTCTTTTCCAAATATAGCCTTCATATTATTCTCTGATGTTATAATCTCTACCCTAGTTGGAAGCAATCTATCCCCATAACCTAGCCAACTTTCAGATATAAGTGCACCTACTCTGACATTTATTGTTTTTCTCTCAATCTTATCTCCATTATGATAATTTACATTTATCGGAATTATATCTCCCACTTTAAGTCCTTCAATAACCTCGTGATATGTGTGTGTATCTATAGGATCATAGAAATAATTAAGAACTGCAACATTTACATATCCATCTTTTGTCTGTTTTATGCTATCAAGAGATCCATCTTTTATATAACCCTTCATTCTTTCGTCAATTCCATCATTAGTGTAAAATCTCATATGGCTTAAAAGGTCTATATTCTCTGTTTCCTTTATTCCGTAGTATTTTAAAGCTCTCTTATTTGCATATCCCTTTTTAAGTTCTACATTAGCTTCTCCTTCAAATCTAGCATTTACAGATTCAACTTCTTTCATTCCTTTTAGATTTTCAACGTATTTCTTATCAATTCCAAAAGTATCTATATCGTTGCTTATTCCAGGACTTGCATTTATATCGTATTTATAATATATATCAGTTATATTATTGTCTATTTCTCCCATCATAGAAGTAAATGTGTTCATTATCATATATCCGCCAAGTGCTATTGAAATAACAGAAATCAATGTTCTACTCTTTTTAAGAGTTAGATTTCTCATTCCCATATATCCATATATTCCAAATACTTTCTGTAAAAATCTTCCAAACACACCCTGTTTTTCTCTTCTTTTATGTGTTGAAATATCTCTAACTGCATTTAAACTCGATACTCTTCCTATTTTAATAATCGGCGGAATAGTTGCTATTACTACAGAAATCAGAGATACAACTACTGTCTGGACTAGTATTCCACTTTCTATGTATAGCTTAGGTTTTATTTTAAGGGCAGTTAAACTAGAATCCTTAAATACCATTAATCCAACTTTTGAAAATACTATTCCAGCTAATATCCCAAGAATTGTTCCTATTACCGCAATTATAGCTGATTGGTAGATTATCATCATTCTAACTTTGTTCTTAGTCGCTCCAACTAGTCTAAGTAGGCTAACTTCTCTTATAATTTCTCCCCACATTATGTTAAATATATTAAATATAAGAAGTATTACAGTTAGTATTATAATCATATTATTTTTGTCGTACATATTTTCAAGTGAAAACTGTATTTCTGTGAGTTCGGCTATGTAGTTGCTGTTTGGATAGAATGTAGGTCTTCCTATTCCATTTCTCATAGCAACCTGTTCTACTCTATTTCCAACAGCTATACTTTCTCTAAATGACTTAGCCTTATCAGTTTTAAATTTTACTATAGAGTCGTAAGTCACAGCCTCATCTGGAATTATTCTCTGATTTTTTGTAAATGAAATTCCCTGTAATTCATCGCTGCCATTTCCATAAGTGTACGCTATCCGTCGACTCATCTCTGCACCTACTTCAACAGCTCCTCTTATATTGTCCTCATATTTTCTTTTTACAAATCCTACAACCTTGAATTTTTTCTTTTCTGTGAATAACTGCTCTTTCCCATTTTTATCCGTATATTCTTTTTTAAGAGTTACAGTTATTTCTTTTCCAAGCTTGTCTTTTATTCCAAAAATTTTTGCTGCTTCCTCGTCTAACACGATTTCATTGTTGTTTCTGGCTTTTCTCCCAACAAGCTCCTGAGATTTCATAGAGAAATAGTATGGTGCTGAGACATATTTTCCTTCAAAAGACTTTAGTTCTGTCTTTAGACCATTATCTGTTACTATCTCACCTAAGTTTTGAACATCGTCTATTGCTGAAATATCTTTATCTCCCATTAGTTTGTTCAACTGATCTAAAGTTATTCCAACGTATTCTGTATGATAACTTCCGTATACTTTTTTCAGTGCATTTGCTTTGTTCATGCTCTGAGAAATTTTTACTGTGTTTAGCCCAAATATCAGTGCAATCGCAGCAATTACCCCTAAAAACATCATCACAGTTCTATTCTTGTTTTTAGTAAGGTATTTGATTGATAGTTTAGAATATATATTTTTCATGTTCTCACCTCTTTTTTCTTGTGTATACGGCGTAAATTATTTCAACTACAGCCAATATTGCCAGTATTCCAATAATTATTTTGCCTTTATTACAAAGTTTTTCTGAATCAGTACTTATTTCTGAAAGTTTATTTATATAGTTGTTATTTGGATAGATTTTATCTTTTCCTATTTTGCTTCTAGCTCCTACCTGTTCTACTTTCTTTTCAAGATTTACATTTGAGCCAACATGATTTTCTTTTCCTGTTTTAAATCTTAATATCACATCGTATGTAATAGCTTCATCTGGAATTATCTCTTGTCCTTTGTTCCAGATAAGACCTTGTACGTTTTCATTACCATTTCCGTAAGTGTAAGCTATCCGTCTATTTGTATTAGACTCGATTTTTACATCATCTTTTATATTGTCCTCGTATCTTTTCTTTACAAATCCGACAACTTTAAATTTCTTATCCTCTTTAAATGTCTTCTTTTCTCCACTTTTATCTGTGTATTCTTTTTCAAGAGTTACATTAATTTCTTTTCCAAGCTCGTCACTTACTCCCAAAATCTTTGCTGCTTCTTCATCTAGTACAATCTCATTGTTGTTTCTAGCCTGTTTCCCAACAAGCTTTTGAGATTTCATAGCAAAATACTGTGTAGTAGCGTAATATCTTCCTTCAAATGACTTTAATTCAACTTTTGAGCCATTATTTGTAGTAATTTCTCCTAAGTTTTGAATGTTGTCGATTCTTTCAATATCTTTTTCTTTAAAAATACTCTGAATCTGTTCCTCAGTTATTCCAACATATTCTGTATGATAACTTCCGTATACCTTTTTTATTTCATTCGCTTCATCTTTGCTCTTTAAAATTTTTACCGCATCTACTCCAAGTATTAGTGCAACCGCTATTAAAGCGAATATAAATACCATAAGCATTTTATTTTTGGTAAGTTTTTTTAAGTTTGTATTTTTCATATTCTCACCTCTTTTTTAGAAAATTTTTTATAATTTATTTGTGTGATTGATTAATTAAATAATATCACTTTATTTTTTCTATATTCTAAAATTGGTGCGAATGGTATAAAATCGTGCGTGAATGGTATAAAAATGGATAAAATCAAAATTTATAGATTAATATCTCTCAGAGATTGAAGGTATAGACAAACTCCTCTCCAGGCAATCAAGTTGCATTGTCTAGTTCGTTTGATCTATGACTTTCAATCTACCAAGTTATCTATTATCCCTATAAATTTTGATTTATACCATTCTCTAACAACATACTAAATTCATAAAAGATTTAACAATAAAGGTTGACTGCAATACAAGGTACTTTGACAGTTACAAGATTAATCAACATCAAAATTACAAATCCATTCTAAAATAAACTTTGATTACTTTATTCTAATATTTCAATAATTTTACAAACTGTAAGATTTTCAAAAAATTTTGGAGCTGTTAGTATAACATTGCAACAAGTTTCTTTTATTAGTCATAATCTTTTATAAATTTACTAACTAAAAAAGTGGATAAAATCAAAATTTGCTAAAACTATTAATGGTATCTAGCATATGAGTTATATAGACAAAACTCTCTCGACAATCTGCAGACGTGGGTTTTAATTACAACAAAA
>URRU01000103.1 GCA_900550335.1 uncultured Clostridium sp.
ATAAAGAATGTCTAAAAAATAATATAGAATTTAACACACTTATAGATTTTAAAGAATGTGATTTTATAGAAATGATTGATATAAGCAGTATATTTTCAAATTTACTTGATAATTCAATAGAGGCTTGTATAAAAATAAGTGATGGTGAAAAAAGATATATTACTTTGAGAACAGCGATTATAAATGGATATTTTGTTATAAGATGTGAAAATAGCAAATCTCAAAATGAATACTCTAAAAAAGATAGCAAGAATAAATTTATCACATCTAAAGAGGATAAATTTTATCATGGAATGGGGATTGAGAGTATAAAATCTTCTATATATAAATACGATGGCGATATTAGGATAAAAGAGGATGAGTCAAAATTTATAGTAAGTATATATTTACCTATGGATAAAAAATAGTATTAAAATAAATTTAAAATAAAAAGTTTGTTATATTTAGATTTATTCACTATAATAGTAATGGGAGAAAATGACATAGGAGGGATATAATGAGTTTAGTAAAAGCAGAAGGATTAGATAAACAAGAGGCCACCACAAGTGTAAACGGATCTAATCCAATAAAAAAAGATAAAAATTTAATGACAGAGGGAAGTATTGTAAAAACAATTTTAATATTTTCTATTCCTTTAATATTAGGGAATCTGTTACAGCAGATGTACAACACAGTCGATTCTATAATTGTCGGAAATTATGTAGGGAAAAATGCCTTAGCAGCAGTAGGATCGAGCTCGTCTTTAATCTATTTATTAATTGCATTCAGCCAGGGTATTTCAGTAGGTTCAGGGGTAATTGTTTCACAGGCAATCGGTGCAAATAAGGAAAAAGATATTCAATTATCAATTCATACATCTATGGCTATTTCAATAATACTTGGAGCTATATTATCTATTTTAGGGTTTATTTTTACACCGCAAATATTAAAAATGATGAATACACCAACTGAGGTTATGGTAGAATCAGTAAAATATCTTAGATTATATTCATTAGGACTTATATTCAATGTTATTTATAATATGGAAGCAGGAATTTTAAATTCAGTTGGTAACTCAAAACGCTCGTTACTGTATTTAGGAATTGCTTCTGTAATAAATATTATATTCGATTTAATTTTCATAAGAGGATTTGGACTAGGTGTTGAAGGTGCTGCAATAGCTACAAATATTAGTCAGGCAATAGCTTGTATAATAACATTGGGATATTTAGTTAGAGTAAATGCAAATTATAAAGTAACTCTTTCTAAAATAAGAATGCACAAAAGTGTTGCGATAAGACTGATAAAAGTAGGACTTCCAACAGGTGTACAGAATATGATGATTTCTCTTTCAAATGTTTTAATTCAGTCTAGTATAAATGTGTTTGGACCTATTGCAATGGCAGGATTTGGAGCATATTTAAAAATAGATGGATTTAACATATTACCTGTATTGAGCTTTAGTATGGCTAGTACGACATTTACAGGTCAGAACTATGGAGCTAAAAAATCAGAACGTGTAAAAAGAGGTATGTGGGTAGTACTTGCGATGTGTGTTGTATATACAATAATTACAGGTGCATTATTGCTTACATTTGCACATCAGGTTATACGGTTATTCTCTCAAGATCCTGAGGTAATAAATGCTGGGGTAAGTGCAATGAGATACTTCTGCCCATTCTATTTCTTACTTGGAATATTACATTCATTAGCAGGAACAGTAAGAGGAGTCGGAAAAACAGTACCACCGATGATAGTGCTATTCTTATCTTTGTGCTTATTTAGAGTTATTTGTATATTATATGTTATACCGATGACTAGCATAAACTATGTTTATGTACTTTATCCAATATCTTGGTTAATAGGTGCTATTTTAATGGCATGTTATTTTATAAAATCAAAACCACTAGCTATAAAATCTACAATATAGAAATAAAAAAGGCTGTTGCAAGTTTTGCAATGGCCTTTTTAATTGAGAAATCACAATTATTTACTCTCCAGTCCTCAGCGCCACAGTTATTATTAGAAAATATTTAAATGTGTGTGGCGCTTGCGGAATTGTCGATGTAAATTAATTTGTGATTTCTCAATTAAAGACTCATTGCAAAAAACTTGCAACAGCAATCATTTATCTACTTAAAAATATAAATTATAGAAATGAAGGATTACATTGTTATATTGCAATAATTCACATTGATTTATAGAATAAGTTTTTTTGAGAAGTTATGCTATTTTTGCCAAAAGTATGGCTGTATTATATGGTTTTGTTATAAAAGCATCCCCACCTAGCATAATACTATTTAGTTCATCCATATCAGTATCTCTACATGTAACAAAAATTATTGGAACAGTCGAGAACATACGTATTTTAGAACATAGAGAGTAACCATTTTCAAACGGAAGATTAATATCTAATAAAATTAAATGAGGATTTTCTTCTTTAATAGTATCAATTATATAGGAAAAATCTTTTATAGTTATAGTTTGATAATTATTACTATTAAGTAGAACTTGTAACTCATTTTGTATTAGAGAATCATCCTCTATAATCATAATTTTATATTGATTCATTTTTAAGTCTCCTATCATTTATTACATAATGCTAATTGATTATGGATTTAAGATATTTTTTTAGAATTTTGCTCAAGTAATCTTTTCCTAAAGAAACATTTCCACTGTTAAGTACTTCGAGAAAAGCTGGATCTTCTATAAGCATCTCACTTAAAAATCCTAACAGTTTTCTATTCATATTAAGATATTCATCATCAGGAAGAAGCATCGTAATTATGCAACTAATCCCTTCAAAATACTTATCTTCAAAATAATCACTATCAGAAATACAAACAGATAGCCTTATTTTTTTAGTACCAGATGTCTTTGTGTGGAATAGAGCAAATCCAATTTCTGGGAATACTTGAGTGGCTATTTTTTCTCTCTCAACTATATCAGATATTATTTTATTTGAATCATCATCAGAATCAATTAATTTATCTTTAAAAATATCTAAATATGCTTTAAAATCTATATCTGATGAAACTGATATTATATTAAAATGATTCATAATCAATCTCATTTGTCTTGTTAAATCGTGTATCAGTTCTAACTGATTATAAAAATCAAAACCATCTTCATAGTTATTTGGAGTAATTTCATATTTTCTTATATTTGCATCGATATTTTTTATATCAGAGTCTGTTATTAAAGGATTGATAAAGATAATATCAGCTCCTTTTTGAACTTCCATATTAATATTTGATACAAAGAAATCGGTTTTTCTTATTGTATTTGTGTCTAAGTCTCCCTTTCCATATGTTTCTATAGATATTCTATTTCCAAATACTTTTTCTAATTTTGTTTTAATAAATCTCGAAATACCTATACCACTTGCACAGACTACACCTATATAAACAGTTCTTTTAGATAGATTGTTTTGTTCAAGTCTTACAACTGCAGCTCCAAAATGAACAGCCAAAAATCCTGTTTCAGATTCTGGAACTTTTAAGTTTAATTTTTCTTCCAACATAGCGGTTACTTTTTTACATTTTTTGAATATGTCGGGATAGTCGCTTTTTATTTGCTCTAATAGAGGATTTCGTATAGCCAATCCATTTGTCAGCCTAACCAATGTCGGCTGCATATGAGCAATAAGTCCATCTATAAATGCATTGTCTTGCTCAAGAATATATGAAATATCAGGATCATATTCCTCAATCATTTCATAAACCAATGAAACTAATGTGTTTTTTCTACCAGAGCTTTGAGAGCTGTCTGGATTTTGCATTTTAGAAGCCCTAATATGAAGACAGATGTATGTAACCTCTATTTCTGGGATTTCTATATTGAATTCTCTTTCAAGAGAAGAAGCTATTATTACAGCAAGAGAGTAGTCTCTGTCATGCTCTATATCAGCGTCTAATCTACTATCAGGTTCAATTATTTCATTGTGCATTATTCTATTAATTGCAATAGTTATGTGAATTACAAGTCCAGCATAAGAGCTGTCAGTTAAATTTGCAATTTGTTCGTTGTTTAGATTAATTAAACATGAGATAACTCTCTTCATAATATCTGTATCTAGTAGACTATAGATATTTTTGCTACTTTTATTTTCTATTAATTTGATTAAGTTACTTTCTCTCATACTGTTTTTATCATTTTGAGTTAGTTTATAAGATGATGTGTATTCATCTATGAAAGCAGTTAATGCTTTTCTATAGGCTTTTTCTTTACCTTCAAGATAGATTCCAAAACCTTGTTTTTTAACTAACGATAATTTAAACTTATCAAACCACTTTGCAACTTCATCTAAATCGTTGCTTATTGTTGCCTCACTTACTCCTAGCATATTAGCGTAGTAAAATAATTTCTGAGGTTCGCTTTCTTTTAATAATTCAAGTATTAATTTTTTGATACGTTCATCTTTATTTGAAACATCTAAAGTATCATCGGCCATTAAAAGAGCAGAGAGTTTGTCTTTATCTGCTTTATCACCTTCAATCCAAACACCTGTCCCAGCTTTGGATTGAAATGATAAGTTATATTTTTTTAAAGATGATTCTATATATTCAAGTTCCCTTTGGACAGTTCTCTTACTGACACCTACTGAGTCGGCAAGATATTTAACAGAAACTGGAGAATCTTGCATCAGCAGATTTAATGTGATTTGTCCAAGTCTAGGGGAAAAATCAGAAATCATAAACAATCAATCCTTTCTAAAATTTTATTAATCTACATTTTTAATTTTTTCTATTATTGTCTTGTACATATCTTTGTCCATAAAGTTTTCTACTTCTATTATAGATGCATATTCATTGTAATCCCTAGCTTTTTTAGAAATAATCTTCTGGCAAATCAAAAGATCTGCATCCTCTGGTATTTCATCAATTGATGAAGATGTAACTGATATACTTCCTAGTCCATTTTCAATTAACATTTTTTTTAACATAGATGCAGCCATTACACTAGAGCCAATTCCAGCATCGCATACAAATACAATATCTTCTACATATCCAAAATCTGGGATAATAAATGTTTTTTTATCTATATTACTATTTTCTTCAGAAATATCAGATTTACATAATTCCCTCTTAAGTATTAAGCAAGCGATAAAGCAACTAACTAATGTGGAAATTAATATTCCCAATGTTATTGCAAGCCAATCTGAAGGAATTGACATCATAAATATAGTTATTATAGAGCCAGGAGAAATAGCACCAATAGCACCTGCATGTAAAAGATAGAATACTAAATTTCCAGACATAGCACCAAATATTAAAGCTATCAGAAGTTTTAAATTTGATAGAACAAGTGGGAAATAAATCTCGTGAATACCACCTATAGCCTGAATAGTCATACAAGAGGCAAAGTATTTTCTTCTTTCTTTATATAATAAAAAAAATGCTAGAAGTATACCTAGTCCTGGCCCAGGATTCGTTTCAAGTAAGAAAAATACAGATTTACCATAAATAGTTGTATTTTCAATTCCTGCTGGAATCAAGAATCCATGATTTATACTGTTATTCAGTGAGAAAACCTTTAAAATTTCAATTATAGAGGTAATAATAGGAAGTGATTTTATATTAGATAGATACTCAATTAAACTTGAGAAAAATAAGTCTATATATGAAAACATTGGAGCAAAGATAAAGTATGTTATAGATACAGTAATTACCCCAACTAATCCAAAGAATATATTTTTACTTATCATTTCAAAACCAGTAAATCTATCAAATTTAATTTTTTTCTTTAAAAATCTACATAAAATACCGCATAGAGTTCCTATAAATATAGATGCTATAAAAGATGTATATTCCGAAAAAATCGATATAGCAAGGCCGCAGACAGAACCAGTAAATGCACCAGAATCGCCGCCTAGTTTTTTACCTGCAGTAGATGCTAAAATAATCGGCAATACATATTTGTAGCAAGCTTGACTTACAAAAGTCATTTTTTCATTGGGTAAAAGCCCAGAATTTGAAAAAATGAGCGAAATAAAACCTAACATTATAAATATAAGAATATAATAAAAAAAGATTACGTGGCTACGTCTTACTCTCCCAGGAGGTTGCCCCCCAAGTACCATCAGCGCTAAAGAGCTTAACTTCTGTGTTCGGAATGGGAACAGGTGTATCCTCTTTGCTATAGTAACCACATAATCTTTCGATTAACTTATATTAAGTTTTAGAGTTAATACTCTAAAAACTGCATATCATTTATGAAATTCACTTCGTTCATGGCGCCAACGTCTTTTCGCTCCGCTCATATCCAGTTGCTTAAATCAT
>URRU01000104.1 GCA_900550335.1 uncultured Clostridium sp.
TATACATTTTCAAATTATTTATAGCAAATAAATTATTTATTTTCTTTAATATTAATTAACTTACCACTATAAACTCTATTTTCAATTTTTTTATCAGTTATAGGATACATAGTTGTTACATAGATATATTCTTTTTCTTCATCAACTTCAACTCCTAAAAGCAAATTAGTATAAACCCTCTTAATAAATTCTACAGCAGTCTGTCCCTCTCCATTTTTATAAATTCCAATATAGTCAGGGTCATCTAGAATTTTTTTCATCCACTCAAGAATGCTTGCCTTGGTTTTCCTATCTAATTGTTTTCCATGTCTTTTCATAATATGCTTTAGCACTCCTGGGGAGGCATATATCACTCCAGTAAACTCTATACCTAACTCATTAGCTATCTTTTGCCTTAAATATCCTACTCTTTTATAGGTACAAAATCTGCTCTCCATACTATCCCTCTTCACTATAATATATTAAGCATAATACTATCTGCTTAATATATTCTATTCTAGTAAATGGACAGTTTACACTAAAAAATGAAAATATTTTATATTTTTTTATCTTTAATATTCGTGTTTTTACATAAAAAAATAATCTACTACTAAATTATAAATATTTAGCAGCAGATTATCCCTATGTTATAGTATTATACAAATTAAACCGCCATTACCTTCATTAATAATTTTTTGAAGTGTCTTTTGGATTTTAACTTGTACATCTTCCGGCATCTTATATAACTTATTTTGCAAGCCTTCTTTTACTAAAACTTCTAATGACTTACCAAACATATTACTTTGCCATAATGATGCTGGATCTTTTTCATATTGCTCCATAAGTGCTGTAACAAGCTCTTCACTTTCTTTTTCTGAACCCATGATTGGGCTAATTTCAGTTTTAATATCAGCCTTTATAAAGTGAAGAGATGGTGCACTTGCTTTTAATTTAACACCAAATTTTGTTCCTTGTTTTACAATTTCAGGCTCCTCAAATTTCATTTCACTTAATTGTGGCGCAACTAATCCATATCCTGTTTCTCTAACATCAACTAATGCATCCTTGATTTTATCATATTCTCTCTTTGCTATATTTAAATCTTTTACAAGCGCAATTAAATCACTTTCGCTTTCAATATCAACATCACAATTTTCACTAAGTACTTTATAAAAAATGGTTTCACTTGGCTTTAGTAGTATATTAGCTGTTCCTTCACCAAGTTTTATTTGTTTTAAATCAGATGCACTTAAATTTTCATTTTGTTTAGCATCATAAAATGCTGGTTTTATGTCCCTAATCTTATCTACACTATCACACATTCCCTTAATTATTTTAAAGAATTCTTTCTTTAACCAATGATCAGGATCTAAGCTTTCTACCCATGTTGGCATATCAATATTTATTTCCTTTACAGGGAACTCTTTAAGTACATGTTTAAAAAGTTTTTCCACATCTTTTTCAGTCATATTTGAAACATCCATAACTTGAACTTCTACATCATATTTCTTTTCAAGTTCATCCTTTAATGTATCAGTTTCTGGAGAGTTTATGTTCTTGGTATTAAGTACAATTATAAAAGGTTTATTTATAGCTTTAAGCTCTTCTACAACCCTTTCTTCAGCTTCAACGTATTCTTCTCTATCTATTCCTGTTATACTTCCATCTGTTGTAATTACAAGTCCTACAGTCGAATGATCTGTAATAACTTTTCTTGTCCCAATTTCTGCTGCATCTTCAAAAGGTATTTCATATTCATACCATGGAGTATTAACCATTTTAGGCTCTTCGTTTTCTAAATATCCTAAAGCCCCCTTAACTATATACCCCACACAATCTACTAATCTAACCTTTAATTTTACATCATCATCAATTGTAATTTCTACAGCTTCATTCGGAACGAATTTTGGTTCTGTAGTATGGATAGTTTTTCCTGAACCACTTTGTGGTAATTCATCTTTAGCTCTTTCTTTTTTATAAGTATTTTCAATCTTTGGTATAACCATAAGGTCCATAAATTTTTTGATAAATGTAGATTTCCCTGTTCTAACTGGACCTACAACACCTAAGTATATGTCCCCTTGAGTCCTTTCCGCAATATCTTTATATATATTGAAATCACCCATAAGTACACCCTCCTATTTATTTTTAACACTATATATATATTCCATAGTCAAAAAAAGTATACTACTTTTTTAATTTTAATAAATTAATGAAAATTCATAAACTTCAAATGCATTTGTTTTTTCTTTATCTTTTTCATTATCTATATAGTTAAAAATATGTAGTTGGAAAAGTAAATATGATATTTTTACATAATAAATAAAAAATAAATTTTACTCTAAAAAAAGAAGCTACAAATTAACTTGTAGCTTCTTTAATAATTAATAATTTTCTGCTTTTTTATCTCTTTGTAGTAATTCACTTACCATTTCTTTAGCATCCTTACCTTCAAAAAGAACTTTATATAAAGCATCTGTTATAGGCATTTCAACATCTAACTTTTCTTTTAAATCATAAAATGCATGACATGCCTTAATACCTTCAACAATCATTCCAACTTCTTCAACAGCTTCTTCTCTTGTCTTACCTGTTCCTATTAAATATCCTGCCCTTCTATTTCTAGAATGTATACTAGTACAAGTTACAATTAAATCACCCATTCCAGTAAGTCCTAAGAATGTCTCTACTCTTCCGCCAAGCTTAGTTCCTATTCTAACTATCTCAGCCATCCCTCTAGTCATAAGAGCTGCCTTTGTATTATCTCCATATCCTAATCCATCACAAACTCCAGCTGCTAATGCTATAATATTCTTTACAGCTCCTCCAATTTCAACACCAACTAAATCATCATTAGTATATACCCTAAATGTTTTAGTCATAAATAAATCTTGAACTTCTTCAGCAACCTTCATATTTTTAGAAGATGTAAGTACTGTTGTTGGAATATCAAAAGCAACTTCTTCAGCATGACTTGGTCCTGATAAAACAACTACAGGATTATTAAGTTCTTCTTCAATAACCTCAACTAATGTTTTATTACTTCCCTCTTCTATTCCTTTTGCAATACAAATAACCGGTACATCTTCTTTTATTAATCCTTTAATACTTCTTGATGCACTTCTAATTACATGAGATGGAACTGCTAATACAACATAATTTGTATCTTGTATTGCTTCCTCTAAATTATTATAAGCTGTAACATTTTTAGGTACATCTAATCCTTTAATGAACTTATCATTTCGTCTATTAACATTGATATCCTCAACAACACTACTATCTCTATCATATACTGATACAATATTTCCTTTGTTTGCTAATAAGATAGCTAAAGAAATTCCGAAACTTCCTCCGCCTAAAAAAGTCACCTTACTCATAATTAATTATCCTTTCTCTCCCTATATTCTATTTGTATTCCAGTACCACTGAAATCAAAATTATCTCTTAATTGATTTTCTAAGTATCTTTCATAAGAGAAGTGTCTGCAACTAGAATCATTAACAAAGAATACAAACTTTGGTGGTTTTGTAGCTACTTGAGTTGCATAGTATATTTTTAATCTCTTTAATGCAACTACTGGTGGTTCTTTCATTAATATTGCTTTACTTATAACATCATTTAATACACCAGTACCAACTCTCTTATCATAATTATCATAACATTCTCTAGCAACTTCTAAAACTTTATGTGCTCTTTGGCCAGTTAATGCTGATATAAATAAGAACTTAGCATATTTTATAAATTTAAGCTTGCTTTGTAAGTCTTTTTTATAGTTATCCATAGTCTTATCGTCTTTTTCAATAAGATCCCATTTGTTTACTATAACCATTATAGCCTTATTTAATTCATGTGCAAAGCCTACTATCTTTTCATCTTGCTCAGTAACACCTTCTGTAGCATCTATCATTAAAATACATACATCAGCTCTTTCAACAGCGGCAAGTGTTCTAATTACAGAATATCTTTCGATTTCCTCTTTAACTTTGCTCTTTCTTCTAAGACCAGCAGTATCAATTAATGTAAATTTACCAAATTCACATTCAATCTTACTATCGATAGCATCTCTTGTAGTACCTGCTATATCAGATACTATTAATCTATCTTCTCCTAATAATCTGTTTATTAAAGATGATTTTCCTACATTAGGTTTACCTATCATAGCAATCTTTATGTCATCTTCTTCTTCTTCTTTTGCAGCAATTGAATCAAAATGCTCAACTACCATATCAAGCATATCTCCAAGTCCTTTTCCTTGTCCTGCAGATACAGCTACTGGATCTCCAATACCTAAATTGTAGAATTCCCAAGCATTTTCTTCATCTTTTAAGTTATCAATTTTATTAACAACTAAAACTACTGGCTTCTTAGACTTTCTTAGCATTGTTGCAACTTCATTATCAGCAGCAGTCATTCCTTCTTTACCATCAACTACAAACATTATTACGTCCGCAGTTTCTATAGCAATATTTGCTTGTCTTCTCATTTGTTTAACTATTATATCTTGGTTTTCTGGTTCTATACCACCAGTATCAATCATTGTGAAAGTATGATTAAGCCATTCAGCCTCTGCATATACTCTATCTCTTGTTACACCTGGTGTATCTTGAACTATTGAAATTCTTTTTCCTGCTAATTTATTGAATAATGTAGACTTACCTACATTAGGTCTTCCAACTATAGCAACTATTGGTTTTGCCATTATTTTATTTCCTCCTGACACGCATCGTTTATTATGCTTACTATATCTTCTCCTGTATGATCACATACAAGAACCTTAACCCCTAACTCTCTTTCTATATCTTCTACTCTTGTATCATCTAGCATGATATATTCAGCTGGGCCTAATTCATATCCTTTTCTAAACATGTTGTTTGGCATGATTAAGTACTCACTATTAATTTTTCCTTTTAATTGCCCAATAATATCAGTTCCAGTAAGAAGTCCTGCAACAGTTATTGTTTCACCAAAGAAATTATTAATAATTTTATATGTATCTATCTTAATATTAGGGTTAACGTCCATTAACTTTTTCATTCCACTTTTTACTTCTTCATAAGCAAGTTTACCTGTTGGTACTGAAAAAGTTCCTTTTATATTTTTATTTAAATCTTGAGCAGTATAATTTATGGCTTCTCTGAAACATCTAATCATTCCAATTCCATCTTCTATTTGCTCATATCCGTTATAAAAATCTTCTTCAGGCACATCTATGCCTGCAACTAAATAAAACTCATCAGAAAATCTTACAAATGGATCATTTATTTCTTCCATAAATCTTTTTTGGAATTCCATAATCATTTCTAATTCTTTTCTTGAAGTTTCTTCGTTAAATGTTTTTACTTTAACTAATCCTTCTCTATACTTCGTAACTCCTATAGGTACTACTGCAACATTGGCAACTGAAGGATATAGTTCATATAATTCAGTAATAGTCCTCTTAAGTTCTTCACCATTATTTACTTCTGGTATAAGAACTATTTGACAATGCATTTCAATTCCAGCCTCTGCTAGTCTTTTTATTCTATCATAAACAGATCCTGCAAATCTATTCCCAAGCATTTTTACTCTTAGTTCTGGATTTGTTGTATGCACTGAAATATTTATAGGGCTTATTCTATATTTAATAATTCTATCTATATCTTCCTCTTTCATATTAGTTAAAGTAACAAAGTTACCTTGAAGGAAAGAAAGACGCGAATCATCATCTTTAAAATATAAGCTTTCTCTCATACCTTTAGGATTTTGATCTATAAAGCAAAACATACATTTATTACTGCATCTTTTTGCCTTATCCATAATACCGCCACCAAATTCTAGACCTAATTCTTCGCCATAGTCTTTTTCTATTTCGTAATCCCAGATCTCTCCATTTGGTTTTTGTATTTCTAAAACTATTTCTTCATCGTTCGTTAAAAACCTGTAGTCTATAATATCAACTATCTTTTCTCCATTTACTGATAATAAAATATCATTTTCCTCAATGCCGACTTCTTCAGCAATACTATCAGGCATTACACTTGTTATTACATTTTTCATAATGTCCACTCCTATAATTACCTACCATCTCTATGATATATTAACCTAATATTTTTATTTTTGTCAACTAATCGAGTAGGAGGAAAATAATTATTTTATTTTCCGTCCTCTCACACCACCGTGC
>URRU01000105.1 GCA_900550335.1 uncultured Clostridium sp.
TTTTCCTATAAATATATTTACAATCTATATTTATTATTTGTAACTTTATTAAAATTTATCAGGATCTAATCCAGACCATCCCATTTCTTCCATATTAACTATTTTTTCAAAATCTCCTTTTTCAAGTTCAAAATCTATATCCATATTCTGTTTCATTCTCTCAATAGATGAAGATTTTGGTAGAGGAACTACATCATTTTGGATATATCCACTCCTTTTAGTTTGATATTTTATATTACTTTTCTTTTATCTTGACAAAGTAATTTCCTCTTATAACAATTCTTTCTGGCTCGGCAACTTCATACAATACACCATCAATTTCAACTTCATTATCTGATATAAATTTACAAGTTTGATTATTTTCAGCACAGTATTTTTCAACTGCTTTTATTGTTTCAACTAAGTTCCGAGGTTTCGTTGAATCTTCTATATCTAATATTATACTTTTCTTAAAAAGTCCCATAATACTACCTTCTTTCTTATTAATAGCTTATTATTAACAATTATTTATTTTCTTATTTTTATTATACTATCTTTTTAAGCCTAATCAATATATTTAAAGTAAGTGGTATTATTTTTATATTTAACTGGTTTTCTAAATACAAAAAGAACTGTTACAACACTGCAACAGTTCCTAATACTATATATCCTAAATTTTCTATATTAATTCTTCATATTTAAAACATGCACAAACATGTCCTTTTTTAACTTCTCTTAGTTCTGGTTTTTCATTTTTACATTTTTCATCAGCATAAGGACATCTTGTTGAGAAGCAACACCCTTTGGGAATATTCATTGGTCCTGGCTGCTCCCCTCTCATAATATCTTTATGTTCATGTTCTACATCATCTACAGTCGGAATTGATGCTATAAGACCCTTAGTGTATGGATGAACAGGATTTCTAAATACATCCTCGCTATCTCCTATTTCAACCATATTACCTAAATACATGACTCCTATTCTATCGCTTATATAGTAAACCATAGATAAGTCATGTGATGTAAATAAATAAGTAAGCTCAAATTCTTTCTGTAAATCTTTAAGCATATTTATAACCTGAGCCTGAACAGATACGTCTAGTGCAGAAACAGGTTCATCACAGAATATAAATTCTGGGTCAGAAATTACAGCTCTAGCTATACCTATTCTCTGTCTCTGACCGCCACTGAATTCATAAGGGAATTTTTCCATATCCTCTTCATTCATTCTAACTATTGATAAAATGTTTTTTATCTTAGTTTCTATCTCGTCTTTTCCAAGTCCCATAAGTTTTAAAGGTTCTTCTATAAGTTGTCTAACAGTCCAGCTTGGGTTTAGAGATGAGTATGGATCCTGGAAAATTATCTGTATTTTATTTCTGTACTTATCCCATTCTTTTTCACTTACAGTAGTTATATCTGTACCATTATATATTATATTCCCATCGCTTACATCCTGCATTTTTAGCAAGCATCTACCAAGAGTTGACTTACCACAACCAGACTCACCAACAAGTCCAAATGTTTCACCTTTATATATATCAAAAGATACATTATTTACAGCATTTACAACCCCTATAGTTTTTCCAAAGAAGTTTTTGATAGGGAAAGATTTTTTTAGATTCTTTATTTCTAAAAGAACTTCTTTATTATTTTCCATTTTCATCAACTCCTTCTTCAAATTTACCTGCTAAGAAACAAGCCGCCTTCTGTGTTTCTGAGAATACAATATGTTTAGGTAGCTCATTTTCACATTTTTCAAGCTTGTACTTACATCTATCTGCAAATGGACATCCTTTTGGCATTTTTGATAAAGATGGAGGCGTACCTTCAATAGTTGTAAGTCTTGTATGTCTACTTTTATTTATATCTGGTATTGATTCTAATAATGATTTTGTGTATGGATGTTTAGGTGAGTTGAATATTTCTTCTGTTGTACCTTCTTCAACTATTATCCCGCCGTACATTACAGCAACTTTTGTACAAGTAGATGCCATTACACCCATATCATGACTTATTAAAATTATAGACATGTTTCTTTCTTCATTTATTTCTTTTAATAATTCAAGTATCTGAGCCTGAATTGTTACATCAAGTGCTGTTGTAGGCTCATCTGCTATTAAAAGAGATGGCTCACAACAAAGAGCCATAGCTATTAAAACCCTCTGTCTCATCCCACCACTGAATTCATGTGGATACCGTTTCATTCTCATTTCAGGGTTTGTAATTCCAACTTTTTTTAGCATATCAAGGGCTATATTATAAGCTTCTTCTTTGCTACAATTTCTATGTCTCATAACAATTTCTGTTAAGTGTTTTCCAATTCTTTTAAGCGGATTTAAAGATGTCATTGGATCTTGGAAAATCATCGCCATCTCTTTTCCTCTATATTTTCTAAGTTCATCTTCTGTTTTTAAAAGGATATTCTCACCTTTATAATTTATTTCATCAGCTGTTATTTCGGCAGTTGATGGAAGTATTCTCATTACACTTTTCATGCACACACTTTTTCCACTTCCAGACTCTCCAACTATTCCCAAAATCTCTCCCTGAGAAACATTTATATCAATTCCTCTTATGGCCTTTACATCTCCTTTTGGAGTATGGAAAACTGTTTGTAGATTTTTTACATTTAATATATTATTATCCATAATTTATTGCTCAGTATATAAATAGTCTCCAGATAGTCTTCAACGGACTCTTCGGACTTATGACTTACATATCCCATAATTTATTCCTCCTCCTGAGATATTCTTGGCTCTACATATATTCTCAATAGGTCTCCTAATTTATTGAAAGAACAAATTGTTAGGACTATTAATATACCTGGTATAAAAGCCATATAAGGTGCTTTTGCTAAATTTGTCTGTGCAGTCTGAAGAAGGCTTCCCCAGCTTGCCATAGGTGCTTGTATTCCTATACCTAAGAAACTCATCGCACTTTCAACCATTATTGCATTTGCAATGGCAGATGTTGCAGATGTTATAATAAGTGGGTATATTGATGGAAGTATATGTTTAGTCATTATAGTCCATTTTGGCACACCAATTAATTCTGCATACTGAACATATTCTCTATTTTTAGCGCTCATAGTTTCAGAACGAACTAGTCTTGCTATTTCCATCCAACTGAATAAACCTATTACTAAAATTATTGAGAATAATCCTTTTTTAAATATAAGGCTTACAACAGTAACCATTATTATCCATGGAACAGAGCAAAATACATCAACTGTTCTCATTATTATACTGTCTACTAATCCTCCAAAATATCCTGAAATAATCCCTAGTGTAACACCTATTACAACAGATGTAGCCATAGCCAAAACACCAACTATTAGAGATACCTTAGCTCCATTTAATACCCTTATAAAATAGTCTCTTCCTAATTCATCTGTTCCAAATATATGAGATAGTGAAGGTCCTTGTAGCATATTACCTATATCTATTGCATTTGGATCTATAGGTAGCATTGCAACAACTATACTTGATACTATAACTAGAACTAAAAATATAAGTGAAAGCTGAGTAGCTCTATCATTACAGAATATTCTTTTTACATTTTCAAATCTTCTGTTGTTCATTATATCTATATAATACGGATTTTTTCCGTCTCCTTTCTAAAAATATATTTATTATTTATCTATTCTTATTCTAGGGTCTATTAATGCACAAAGTACATCAGATAATAGGTTTCCTAAAATTACTAATGAGCCAGAAAGTACTAAAATACTCATAACTATTGGATAATCAAGTGAGCTTATTGCTTTTACAAAATAAACACCTATTCCTGGCCATGAGAATACAGTCTCTGTTATAACAGCTCCTGTAACAAGCATAGGTAAAGACATTCCTAATTTTGTAACCATTGGAAGTAGTACGTTCCACATTACATGTTTGAATAGAATCTCTCTTTTACTAGCCCCAAATGCCTTTTGAACTAGTACATAATCCTCTCCTAATTGTGTTATTGCCGAACTTCTTACATATCTTATTAAATCTGGTAAAAATCCTATAACAAGTACGCAGTAAGGCATTATAAAATGAAGCATAAAATCTCCAAATGAATTATCTCCTATCTTGTGCATACCCATTATTGGAAGTATATCTAATTTACACCCAAAGAGGTAAATTGCAAGTAGAGCCAACCAGAATGTAGGAACTGCTAATCCTGCAGATGCTGCTGTATTAATAACTTTGTCGATTCTCTGATTTTTGTGATAGGCTGCAAATAACCCAATTATAATTGCAAGAATAAATGCTGTCATATATGATGGTAATACTAATTTTATGGTATTTGGTATTTTTTCCTTTAAGTCATCCTCTATTTTTGTATGTTTTACTAGAGAATACCCTAATTCACCTTTACATATGTTTTGTACCCATCTTATATACTGAACAGGTACAGGATCATTTAAACCATACTCTTCTCTTTTAGCCCGTATTTCTTCTCTTGTCATTTTAGGAGTAGTAATTGCATCCACCGCATCGTATGGGGCAAGATTTATAAGAGTAAAACATATAGCCGTAATAGCTATTAATAACGGTATAGCTTGAGCTATTCTTTTTATTATATATTTAAACACGTTTTCTCCTTTCAAAAAAAGAGGAGACTTTTAAGTCTCCCCATTTTACTCAATTATTTAAAATAAAGTTTTGACATATCTTCAAAAGTAAATATTGGTGCTAGACCTGCATCTTCTATTCCTTCTAATGATGGGTTTGTAACTAATATTCTTAAGTTAGTTCCAAATGGATAGAATAAAGCTTCATCAGCTACTAACTTCTGAGCTTTGTTGTATATTTCTTTTCTCTTAGCTGGGTCAGTTTCTGCTCTACCATCAGCGAATAACTGATCAAGTTCTTCGTTTGCGTAGTTTATCATCTGTCCAGTTCCGAACATACCATTGAATCCATCTGGATCTATAGTCATTATGTATCCACCTAAGTACATATCATAAGTTTTATCTTCGTTGTTGTAAGCAGTTTCCATGTATCCTGCCTGGTCTAAACCACAAAGTTCAACTTCTATTCCTATTTCTTTAAGTTCAGCCTGTATAACCTGAGCCTGTGCAGTCTGAGCTGAATCATCACCTATATAGCATATTTTTAATGCTTTAGGTCCATTTTTAACTAATTCTTTAGCTTTTTCTACATCCTGAGTATACTGTTCAACATCTTCTGAGTAGAATCCGTTGTTTGGAGGTAAGAATGATACACTTGGCTGTGCATAATCTAAAGAAGTGTAAGATGCTTTTAATATTTCATCTCTATTTAAAGCATATAATATACCCTGTCTAAAGTTCTTATCCTGCATACTATCAGCTACTCTATTTAATCTAACATAAGCTACTCTACCTTCACTGTATGTACTAACTTTGAAATCATCCATTCCTTCTAGTTCATTTGGAAGCATAACCCATCCGTCTATTTCACCATTCTGAAGTGCTGCTTTAGCAGTTTCTGGGTTAGTTATTATCTGGAATATAACATTAGGTATTTTAGCTTCTCCATTTACATAGTTAGGATTTGCTTTACATTTTATATATTCACCAGATTTATACTCTTCGAATATATATGGTCCACAACCAACTACTGCACCTTCACCTTTATTTAAGTCCATATCTAAAGAATCTTTTCCTTCAAATACATGTTTTGGTAAAAGACTTACATTAGATATATTTTCTGGCATACTTGCTGTAACTGAAGGTAATTTAAATTCTACAGTTGTATCATCTACTTTTTTAACTTCTACATTTTTATCATTTACTTTTAACATACCTGATTCGTCCTGAGCCATGTATGTTTCAAAAGTATAAACAACGTCGTCAGCTGTTAAAGGTTCACCATCTGACCATTTTGTATCAGCTTTTAACTTACAAGTATAAGTAAGTCCATCTTCTGATGGTTCAAAACTTTCTGCTACATAGTAATTGTAATTACCATCTGCAGCAATTGTGAATAATGGTTCATTCACTGTTTTAGCTAATGTCATTGATGTTCTGTCATCAGCTGTAAAATAGTTTAATGTGTTTCCACAGTCATCAGATACAGCATATGTGAAAGTATCTTTTGCTGCACTATCTGATGCGCCTTCATCGCTTTTACCACATCCTGTTAATAATGTAGTAACCATTGCACCACATAGTAAAATACTTGCA
>URRU01000106.1 GCA_900550335.1 uncultured Clostridium sp.
TATCCAAATAAGTCATCTACATGTGGTGCTATCCTATACCCTATTTCTGTAAAGATTATAGTAGATATAGTTGCAATCACAAATGTTGTAAATGTTCCTGCACTGATTGCCAAATCAATAGATGACATATTTTGCATCATTGAGCCTGATATTGAAATAGCACTAAACTTAGCTACTAAACCAACTAAAAATCCAAATACTATACTAAAATGTAGTACAGTTTTTCTATTTTCAAATCTATAGTTTCTATATATATTTGCACCTACAAAAATCATAGCTATTGCAAATATGCAGAATATAATCCGTATTAATAATTTTGTATCTGTAAATGTAGCACTATTGAATATACTAAATATAGACATAGATGATGAATCACCTATATGTACTATACCACCTGTGGCTATTGTAATTAAATATGCTGCAATCTGCATAATATATGCTCCTACAGCTCCACCTTTTGAATACTCAGATATTCCAAAATCATATAAAGCTGAGTTTTTTGTAAATACGACTATAACTGTTATAACAAGTACAATCAAAGAAATTTTTAAAAACTCTCTAATTGCATCTGATACTATATCTGTTGTGTAGTATTCTCCGTGGAATTCTTTTCTATAATTTAGAATAGCTGTTGTTAAAAATGCTATTAAAAATCCATTTCCAAATGCTGGGAAGAATTTATAGCCTATTGCTATATAATTATTTCCAAATCCAAATATATTTCCCATTCCAAGATTTATTCTTGTTGTACTAAATATTGATGTTATAGCCAATAACAATCCATACATAAACCCTACTTTTAAAGCTTCAATAATACATCTATCTATCGTTTCTATTTTTCTTCTATATATAAATAAATTTGCCACAACTAAAGCTAATATCGGTATTAATAATAGGATTATTATACCTATATTCACAGTAGATGAAGAGAACATCATCATCCCATTACTTCTTATTCTAACTCCTACAAGATTTAGACCTAAAAGTATGCTAAACATATTAACATTTCCCATACCATCTAAAAACTGTCTCCGCACAGAACTTGCTATCACTGAAACAATAAGAAGTATAACAAAAGCTATACCTGCTACCTTTAGCGATTGATTTCCTTCTCTTCTTAGATTTATTTTGTCCTTAAAACCTTTCATATTTTCTTTTATATTCTCAAAATCTGGTTTCTTAAATTCAAATTTTGTGCTCATATTCGCATCCCCATTCCTATTTCATTTTATAGTAATATAATACAACACAAAACTTAACTTTAGCTTAAAGATTTTATTTTAATGAACTTTTAAAAATCTCAAATATTTTTTCATAATCCTCTGAAAATGCACTATCCTTATTCCATAAGAATGTAAAATCATGGCTTACTTTAAAATCTTCTAACTCTATTTTTTTCAAATTTCCATTTTCAATTTCTTTTTCCACAGCAGATTTATAAAGGAAAGATATTCCACAATCCCGACATAGTAAATCTACTATTGTATGTATATTTTCAACTTCTATAGTTTTAGGAAAATCATCTACTGTAAGATTTTTAACAGCTAAGCTCTTAGTAAGTATTGCTCTTGTTCCTGAGCCATTTTCTCTTATAAGAAGCCTTTCATCTGTAAGATCTTTTAAAACTTTTATCTCCTTTTGGAATTCATGATTTTTAGCAGCTACAGCTATATACTCCTCTGTTTTAAACACCCTAGTGTTATAATTATCTGCCTTAAAATAACCCTCTACAATTGCAAAATCTATACTTCCCTCATGAAGATAAGAAAGAAGAGTCTGAGTATTTCCATATCTTACTTGAAAGTCCATATCTGGGTTTGATTTTATAAAATCTATTAAAGAAGGAATTATTGTATATCCTCCTATAGTCATTGTAACCCCAAATGTAAGGATTTTCTTTCCTATCATACTTTCTTTCATTCTGTTTTTCATTGTAGTTTCGTCATTTCTCATCGTTTCTAAAGTGGATCTAAGTATTTCTCCCGCTGGAGTAAGAGTTAATTTCTTTTTATCTCTTATAAATAATGGTGCTTCGTACTTTTCTTCAAGATATTTTATATGCTGAGATACAGCCGGCTGAGTCATACAAAGCGCTTCTGCAGCATGCGTAAAATTCATATATTCGCATACCTTTAAAAATGTTTCAATTCTAAAATCAAGCATATCGTGCCTCCAAAACTTTGTGCTTTCCTCTAACACATCTTATTTTCAAAAGATCCTTTTAACCTTATATAACATACTTTCCTATTATCCTATTTAGCTATCTTATTACTTTAGCCTATAAATTTATTTTATATTAATATTGATTTTTCTACCATAAAGAAGGCCAAACTTTTTACCATAATATATATTTATCCTAATATTATTATTCATAATTTTACAAAATGATTATTTAGGTTTATAGTTAAAGCATAGAAAGAACAAACGCAAAACAAAAGCTAATTAAAAAATTTAAAACACTTTAATTTTTAAAAGGAGGAACGAAATTATGTACGATATAGTAATAATAGGAGCAGGACCAGCTGGTATAAGCGCTGGAGTATATGCTAAAAGCAGAGGTAAAAAAGTACTTATAATAGAAAAAGAAAAAATAGGCGGACTTATAGGAAAAGTTTCTACTGTAACTCATTACGCTGGAATAGTAAGTGGAGAAACAGGAGTTAGTTTCTCTGAAAGATTAAAAGAACAGGCAGAAAACGCAGGAATAGAAATAGTTTATGAAGATGTAACAAATGTAAATCTTAAAGGAGATGTTAAATTAGTATTCACTAACAATAATACTTACGAAGCTAAAAAAATAATAATCGCTAATGGTACAAGAGCAAGAAAACTTGGTATAGAAGGCGAATTAGAATTAGCTGGAAAAGGAATAGGCCTAAATGCTGCTAAAGATGGTAAAGATTATATAGGAAAAAATATATATGTTGTAGGTGGTGCAGATGGTGCCGTTAAAGAAGCACTTTATCTTGCGCAATTTGCTAAAACTGTTACAATAATACATTTTGAAGATTCTCTTGGATGTATAGCAGAATTTAGAGAAAAAATCAAAAAAACTAGCAATATAAAGGTAATATTAGAATCAAGACTTCACGCTGTATATGGAAAAGAAAGAGTTGAGTCTCTTGATATATCAGATGAAAAAACTGGTAGCATAGAAACAATATCAGACCCAGGATGCGGCATATTTGTCTACGCAGGTACTGTTCCTAACACAGAATTATATACTGAGTTAAAACTAGAAAATGGTTTTATACCAGTTAATGAAAATATGGAAACAGAAATAAAAGGTGTTTACGCAGTTGGTGATATAAGAGTTAAACCAGTTAGACAGGTTGCAACTGCTGTAGCAGACGGAACAATAGCTGCAATAAATGCATCAATGTAAAAATGTAAAAAACAACTCATAAATGTAAGTCATAAATGTAAGCTTTAGGAGGATTAATTTATATGAACTTTATAAAAGAAAAATGGAAGGGTCTTTTAATATGCTTAGCAATTTCTACCCCTTCAGTACTACTAGGAAAAAAATTCCCGATAATAGGAGGTCCAGTGTTCGCAATACTTATTGGTATGGTTCTTACAATGTTTATAAAAAATAAAGAGCCATACGAACCTGGAATTAAATACACATCAAAAAAAATATTACAGTACGCTGTAGTCCTTTTAGGATTCGGTATGAATCTTGAAGTAGTTATGGAAACAGGTAAACAGTCTTTACCTATAATAATCTGCACAATATCTACTTCACTTATAATTGCGTATCTACTTCATAAAAAATTAGATATGCCTGAAAAAATCTCTACACTTATCGGTGTTGGATCTTCTATTTGCGGTGGTTCTGCAATAGCTGCCACTGCACCAGTTATAGATGCCAATGAAGAGGAAGTAGCTCAAGCAATATCAGTCATCTTCTTATTCAACGTGCTAGCAGCTTTAATATTCCCTAGTTTAGGTGCTCTTCTTGGCTTCTCTACAACATCTGGTGAAGCATTTGGAGTATTTGCTGGAACTGCAGTTAATGATACTTCTTCAGTAACAGCAGCCGCATCTACTTGGGATAGTATATATCAGTTAGGAAGCCGGACACTTGATAAAGCAGTAACTGTAAAATTAACTAGAACATTAGCAATTATACCAATAACTCTATTCCTAGCCTTTAGAAGAGCTAGAAAAGCAGAGATGGAAAATGGTAATAGTATACCACTAAAACAGGTATTCCCATTCTTTATACTGTTCTTTATAGGAGCAAGTATAATAACTACCGTAGCTACATCTGCTGGTGTATCTCCAGAATTCTTCCTACCATTTAAAGAGTTATCTAAATTCTTTATAATAATGGCTATGGCTGCAATAGGATTCAATACAGATATAGTTAAGTTAGTTAGAAGTGGCGGTAAACCAATACTTCTTGGGATGTCTTGCTGGATAGGTATAACAGCTGTTACATTAACACTACAGCACTTTATGCATATCTGGTAAATAAAATTGCCTCTAACCCCAATTTATTTTATTATACATATTTAAAAAAGCTGTCGTATGAATATTCATCGACAGCTTTTTTGCTTTATTTATTAGAATTCTGCATTTTTAGGAGTTCTTGGGAATGGTATTACGTCTCTTATGTTTGACATACCTGTCATGTACATTATTATTCTTTCGAATCCTAGACCGAAACCAGAGTGAGTAGCTGTTCCGTATTTTCTAAGTTCTAGATACCACCAGTAATCTTCTTCGTTTAAGTTCATTTCCTGCATTCTTGCACGAAGTACATCTTCTCTTTCTTCCCTCTGAGATCCTCCAACTATTTCTCCAACTCCTGGAACTAATAAGTCCATAGCTCTTACTGTTTTACCGTCTTCATTCATTCTCATGTAGAATGCTTTTATATCTTTTGGATAGTCAGTAACGAATACTGGAGCTTTGTATATTTCTTCTGTTATATATCTTTCGTGTTCAGTCTGAAGGTCGCATCCCCATTCTACTGGGTTTTCGAATTCATGTCCTGATTCAAGTAGTAATTCTATAGCTTTTGTGTAAGTTATTCTTACGAAGTCAGAGTTTACTACGTTGTTTAATCTTTCTAATAATCCTTTGTCTATGAAACTATTGAAGAACTGCATTTCTTCTGGAGCATTTTCCATTACATAGTTTATTATGTATTTTATCATATCTTCTGCTAATTCCATGTTATCTTCAAGGTCAGCGAATACTATTTCAGGTTCTATCATCCAGAATTCAGATGCATGTCTACCAGTGTATGAGTTTTCTGCTCTGAATGTTGGTCCAAATGTATAAACATTTCTGAAAGCAAGAGCCATTATTTCAGCATTTAACTGTCCAGAAACAGTAAGGTTAGCTTCTTTACCGAAGAAGTCTTTAGAGTAGTCTATTTTTCCTTCTTCTGTTCTTGGAAGATTTTCCATATCTAAAGTAGTTAATCTGAACATTTCTCCAGCACCTTCACAGTCACTTCCTGTTATGATTGGAGAGTGAGCGTATACGAAGTTTCTTTCCTGGAAGAATTTATGTATAGCATAAGCTGCTAAAGATCTAACTCTGAATACTGCAGAGAAAGTATTACTTCTAGGTCTTAAGTGTGCTATTGTTCTTAAGTATTCTAATGTATGTCTTTTTTTCTGAAGAGGGTATGAGCTATCTGACATACCTTCTACTTCTACTTTTGTTGCGTGTATTTCTACTGGCTGTTTAGCACCTTCTGTTGATACTAATTCACCTTCTACTAGTATTGAAGATGATATAGGTAATTTACCTATTTCTTTGAAGTTTTCTAATTTTTCATCTAATACTATCTGCATATTTTTGAAGAAACTTCCGTCATTTAATTCTATAAATCCGAAGTTTTTTGACATTCTTGATGTTCTTATCCATCCAGCAACTTTTACAGTCTGCCCAATGTGAGCTTCTTTGTTTCTATAAAGCTCTTTTATTTCTAAAAATTCTTTCTGCATATTTTTCTCCACCTTTTCTTTTTTAAAATAAAAAAACCTTTCAATCCCATAATAGGGACGAAAGGTATAATAATCAATTCGCGGTACCACCCTGATTGCCGATATTCTCGGCCACTCATAAAGCTTTTGCTTATGGAATATAACGGTTCCTACCGTC
>URRU01000107.1 GCA_900550335.1 uncultured Clostridium sp.
ATTTTAACTATCTATTAAAGTAAAAAATTATAACAGTGAAAAATGTAATTTAAGATTATTTTAAAGGGAAATATAATATAAAATTTAAAGGAAAAATATAATATAAAAAGAGGAGGAAAAATATGGAATCAAGCAATAGATTAAAAGGTGTATTCTTTATAATACTATCTGCAGCCGGATTTGCAGGAATGTCTGCTTTTGTAAAACTAGCAGGAGATTTACCTAGTTTTCAGAAAGTGTTTTTCAGAAATTTAGTGTCTACAGTAATGGCACTTTATCTAATAATAAAGCATAAAGGAAGTTTTACAGGGAAGAAAGAAAATAGAAAACTATTACTTATGAGATCATTATTCGGAACTTTAGGTGTAATATTTAACTTCTATGCAATAGATAAGCTTATATTATCTGATGCAAATATGTTAAACAAAATAAGCCCATTTTTAGTAGTTATTTTAAGTGCAATATTCTTAAAAGAAAAAATAAACACAAAACAGATTACAATGATAATTATTGCATTTGTAGGTGCTTTGTTTATAATTAAGCCAACATTTAGTGTGCAAATAGTGCCTTATCTAGCTGGTATACTTGGAGCTATTTCTGCGGCATCTGCATATACTTGCCTAAGAGCTATTGGGAACAAAGAGGATTATTATACAATAGTATTCTTCTTCTCAGTATTTTCTATAGTTTCAATATTACCTATAGTTGTCATGGTTTATGAGCCTATGACATTTATTCAGCTTGTGTATATGCTTATGGCTGGAGTGTGTGCTAGTATAGGACAGTTTGGTATAACTTTAGCTTATAGATTTGCTCCTGCAAAGGAAATTTCTATATTCGATTATACAAATATAATATTCTCAGCAATTTTAAGTATAGTTATATTTGGAGCTTATCCAGATAAATGGAGTATACTTGGATATTGTATAGTATTTGCTGCAGCTCTTTATATGTTTATGTATAATAGAAAACTAGATAGAGAAGAAAGGGCAAAATCTTAGGGAAAACTTAACAAAATTATCCACAAATAGATTATAATATAATAGAAAAGTCGAAAAATTTATAAAATATAAGTTTGGGAGATGTAAAATGAGGAAGTTAAAATTTGGCGGATATGTAGAAAGAAGAAGTGAAATATGGAAACTATAAGGGTAATAAAAAAGCTAAATAGAAATATGAAGATGTTCTTAATTATTAATCTGATTGAATGTTTTGTTATGGGAGTATTCAATACGTTTGTCGGAATATATCTAAAAGAAATTGGATATGGAGAGCATTTTGTAGGATATGTATTGTCTGTAAATACTTTGGTTATAGCATTTGGCTCTGTTTTTAGTGCATACCTATTAGAAAAAATAGGTAGAAGATATAGTTTTATGTTAGGATTTTTATTTACTGCACTTGGAAGTATAGGAATTATATTTGTTCATAGTAAGATTTTAATACTTCTTATGTCTGTTGCAGTTGGATTTGGACTTAGTGTTAGAGCAACAGCAGAGGGAATGTTTATAACGGAAAATACTCCAGAAGAAAATAGGGTTGCTGTCTTTAGTCTTAGCTATGTAATCTACAACCTAGGATATGTCTTAGCTACATTTTTAGGTGGAGTGATTTCATCTTATATGGGACATATTGTCGATTCAAAAACAGCAGTTCAGATAATTTTTGTAATATCTACTATTATGTCTTTGATAGCTATAATTCCTATAGCACTTATGAAAGATCCTAAAAACCATATTCCAAGGGATATGAAGGGTTGTTTCAAGGCATATAAGAATATAATGAAGAAAAATGTAATAGCTTTTATGATATATTATGGAATTATAGGAGTTGGGGCAGGACTTGTTGTTCCTTTCTTTAGTATATACCTAAAATATAGCATGAATATAAGTGATGCAGTTGTAGGTAGTATTCTATCAATATCTCAGTTTGGTTGTATTGTGGGTGGTATGATTATACCATTTTTAGTATCGAGAATGGGTAGAGCTAGAACAGTTATATTCTGTCAGCTTATTTCTATACCATTTCTACTATCAATAATGTTCCCTCAAGGACTTATAATGCTTACAATAGCCTTCTTTATGAGAAATGGTCTTATGAATATGGCCACACCTGTTATGCAAAATCTTGAGATGGATCTTATTGAAGAGGATGAAAGAACAAATCTAAGTAGTTTAGCTGCGGTTGTACAAAATCTAAGCAGAGCTATTGGTATTACTGCTGGTGGATTTATTATGGAGCATATTTCTTATAATGCACCTTATTTTGTAACAGTAGTGCTTTATGTGATAGGAGTGCTTATCTTTAGAAAAATTTATAAAAATGATTTAATAGGAAAAAAATAGAAATTAATAAGAAAGACATTCTCATAAACAGAGAATGTCTTTTCTTTAGGGATATAATTAAATTGGTTTTATAGTTAAGTATGTGAGAATACCTACTAACTAGATTAATACTTTAGATTTAAAATCTACTCAAATATTTTTAAATAATCTCCGTATCCTTCTTTTTCCATATCTTCTTTAGGTATGAACCTAAGTGATGCAGAGTTTATGCAGTATCTAAGTCCGCCAAGTTCTTCTGGACCGTCATCAAATACATGACCTAAGTGTGAGTTTGACACTCTACTTCTTACTTCTGTTCTCAACATTCCCATAGAGAAATCAGTTCTTTCTGATAAAGAATTGTTTTCCACTGGTTTAGAGAATGAAGGCCAACCACAACCGCTTTCAAATTTATCCTTAGAAGAGAATAAAACTTCTCCTCCAACGACATCTACGTATATTCCTTCTTCAAAGTGGTTAAAGTAGTCATTTTCAAATGGACACTCAGTCATATCATTCTGAGTAACCTCAAACTGAATATCAGTAAGTTTTTCTTTTAATTCATCTCTATCAGGTCTGCTTCCATCCCAAAATGCCTTAACAAAATTGTATCTTCCAGAATTTTTGTAGTACATATTGTAATGTCTAGGTTGTTTTTTGTAGTAATTCTGATGCTCTGGTTCTGCATTATAGAATGTAGTAGCATCAATGATTTCAACTGATATAGGTCTATCAAATCTTTTACTTTCTTCTAATTCTTTTTTAGAGTTTTCTGCTATTTTTCTCTGTTCTTCACCATGAACAAATATAGCAGGTCTGTACTGAGGACCTCTATCAACAAATTGTCCATTAGAATCAGTTGGATCTATCTGTTTCCAGAATACGTCTAATATGTCAGCGTAATCTATTAGAGAGTCATCATAAGTTATTTCAATGGCTTCGTAATGTCCTGTAGTTCCACTGCACACTTCTTTATATGTAGGGTTTTCTGTTTCACCACCTGTGTATCCAGAAAATACCTCAAGTATTCCGTCGTATTTAGAGAAGGGTTTGACCATACACCAAAAGCATCCTCCTGCAAATGTAGCTTTTTTTATCATATATTTACACATCCTTTATAATCGTAATTATTAATATACAAGACAAATTGTAATTTATCTTGAAAACTTTAAAATTATCTTATATAAGATATATTCCCAATGAAAATGTTTTTAAACATAAAATAGAGAAATTGTTTAAAATTTATCTTCTTTAAATATAGATGTTTTTATTTTTGAGAAATGATATAATAATATTATTATTAAAATTACAGAAAACTATGAAAAAAGAATAAACTTTTTTATGTTACAAAAGTAAAAAACAAAGCATTATAAAACAAAGTGTTATAAATTATAAGAAAAGTATTATAAACAAAATATCATAAAAAAGAAACTATTAAAGAAAGAGATGAAAAAATGGAAAAATTATATTACACAGATAGATACAAAACTGAATTTGATGCAAATGTTGTCGATGTAATAGAAAAAGAAGGAAAATATCTATTAGAATTAGATCAGACTGCATTTTTCCCAGGTGGTGGAGGACAGTTTTGTGATAAAGGAACTCTAAATGGGGTAGAAGTTGTGGATATGCTTGAAGAAAATGGAAAAGTATATCATATAATAGAAGAAAATTTATCTGAAAAGCAGGTAAAAGGAGTTATAGACTGGGATAGAAGAGAGGACGGTATGCATCAGCATTTTGGGCAGCATATACTTTCTGGATGCTTCTTTACAAAATATAATAGAAATACTTGTGGATTCCATTTAGGTGAGGATATAAGTACAGTTGATATAGAAGGTGAATTTACAGATGAGATGCTTTTAGAAGTTGAAAAAATGGCAAATGATGTAATTCGTCAAAATATACATGTCGATATATTTGTACCTTCAAAAGATGAATTAGAAGATACATGGACTAGAAGAAAGCTTCCAGACACAGCTGAGGAAATAAGAATTGTTAGAATAGGTGATTTAGATACCAATGCTTGTTGTGGATGCCATCCAGAGTATACAGGAGAGCTAAGACTTTTAAAAATAAAAAGAACAGAAAAATGTAGAAATGCTACAAGAGTAGAGTTTTTAGCTGGAAAAAGAGCAGTTGATTATGTATTAAAAAGGGATGCAGTTATGACAAGTCTTTGCAAACATCTTAGCTGCAACGAAGAAAATATAGAAAAATGTGTTAAAAATATTGAAGATAAATGTGATGAAATTATACATCAGAAAAATATGCTAGAAGATGAGCTATTAGATTATAGAATTAAGGAATTAGTTGAAAAAGCTGAATTTGTAGGTGATATAAAGCTTATAAAGGCTATATTTAAAGATAAGGACAGCAGATATTTAAACAAAATGGTCAAGAAAATTACAGAAAATGAAAAAATGGCTGTTATGTTTTTAAATGAAGTTTCAAATAGGCTAAATGTAGTATTTGCGTACACTGAAGATATAGACGGACCTAGTATGTCAGATATATTAAGAAGCAATATCTCCACTATAGACGGAAAAGGTGGCGGAAGTAGATACTCAGCACAGGGTGGTGGAGTAAACAACGGTAGAGCAGATGAATTTATCGAAGAAGCTTATAAGATGTTTTTAGCTCATTTTGAGTAGTTTTAATTGGGAAGGTGGAATTTTAATATGGAAAAATTAACAACTATTATGTATGTATTTTTAGGTTTAGATGTGTTATCAATAGGAATTATGTTCTTATTAAAGAATCTTAGTTCAAACAAGCTTGTTTTTAATGCAATAGGGCTATATATGTTTGTTTTATGTGTTCTATTATTCTCAGTAGTTCCTAGTTCACAGATAGTATTTAAGTTGGTTTCAGCGGCACTATTTGTTCCAGGAGTTATAGCATTTGTTATGAAGGATAAGGATTTTGGAAAAGCGAGAATACTTATGACTATAACTATAGTATTATCTACAGTAGGACTATTTATGATTAGATAATTAAATAGAGTGGTTTAATTATTATTTAGCAGTAAAAAGAATCAGTTATTGGCTTCCTCTCCAGGCTTCAGCTACGGCATTTGCCTTCGCTTGCAGATTGTCGAGGAGAGCCAATAACTTTCTTCTTTTTACTAACATCATACAAATTTAAACCACTCTTTTTTTATTTTAATTTATTTTAATCATAAATAGTCCTACTTGTATTTATATACATAGTTATAGGCATAAGTATATCTTTAAGTACAGGATATAAAATCTTTTATTTTTGTTTGGTTATTGTAAATTTATATTAGTTTTGAGAATACTACAAAGACTATCAGTATAAGTAGTATAGCATAGAATATTTTTATGTATCCGCTTCTTCCTTTGGGAGCAGCGTTTTTAATTTTTTGTTTACGAGCTTTTGTTTTTTGTTCTTTTTTAGCTTGTTCGAATTCTATTATTTTTCCGTCGTTAGTAGTTTTTTTCTTGCCTTCGTATATGTTGACAGTCATAGATTCGCTTAGTTTTTTATCCCTTTTTTCTCTATCTATAGAATTGAAGTCAATTGTTTTCGAATTTTTGTTATCTTTATCCATCGGAAAACCTCCAAATATTTTTTAGTATTATAAAATACTTTATAACTTATTCAAAAATATATCAAGTATATTTATAGGAATTTGTTCGAAAGTTAAGTAGAAAAAAATTATACAAATTTAATAAAATTATTATCAAAAAATCGAACAAAAATCTTGAAATCGAACATATGTGTGATATAATATAATTAACAAGAGGAACAGATGTTCTATA
>URRU01000108.1 GCA_900550335.1 uncultured Clostridium sp.
ATATTAAAATAATATAAAATTTGGAGGGATAAATATGATAAGAAGAATAATAAATATAAACGAAGAAAAATGTAATGGGTGTGGACTTTGTGCAGATGCATGTCATGAGGGCGCAATTGGAATGATTGACGGAAAAGCAAAACTTTTAAGAGACGATTATTGTGATGGTTTAGGTGATTGTTTACCTGTTTGCCCAACTGGAGCTATAAGTTTTGAAGAAAGAGAGGCTGCTGCATACGATGAGGTAGCGGTTAAAAAGAGAATGGAAGAGATGAAAAAACAGAAAGAAAAATTACCTTGTGGATGTCCTGGAAGTCAGAGTAGGGAAATAAAAAGAGAAAATAGTTCACATAAGATAGAGCTTGATGTGAAAAAAGATATGTTAAGAGAATCCGTTAGTTGCTTATCTCAGTGGCCAGTACAGATAAAATTAGCACCAATAAATGCACCGTATTTTAATGGAGCAAAATTACTTATAGCAGCTGATTGTACAGCCTATGCTTATGCAAAATTCCACGAGGACTTCATAAAAGGGCATGTTACATTAATAGGATGTCCTAAGTTAGACGAAGGTGATTATTCAGAAAAACTTACTGAAATAATAAAGAACAACGATATAAAAAGTGTAAAAATAGTTAAGATGGAAGTTCCTTGTTGTAAAGGAATAGAAAGAGCAGCTGTTACTGCGATGAAAAATAGTGGAAAATTCCTTCCATGGCAGGTTGTAACTATAAGCACAGATGGATTCATAGTAGAGTAGTTTTTACAGATAGATTTATAGCAGAGTAGTTTTCAAAGAATAAATTTATATAACTAAAAGAGAAAAATAATAAGAGTTTTTCAAACTCTACGGAGCGTTTATTGAATTATATTTATTTTCCTATTAATATATTTGTAGGAGGAAGAGAGATATGGATGCAGAAAAAATTGGAAAAGTTATAAAAGATTGTAGAAAAGAAAAAGGTATAACTCAAAAGGAACTTGCAGAAAAACTTATGATAAGTGACAAGACTATTTCAAAATGGGAGAGGGGTCTTGGATGTCCTGATATATCTTTTTTAACAGAGCTTTCAAAAATATTAGGTGTTAATATTGAAAATATATTAAAAGGAAATATTGAAATAAACGACTTTATAGGAGGAAATATGAAAAATTCGAAATACTATGTTTGCCCAGTTTGTGGGAATGTAACTGTATGTACAGGAAATGCGGAGATTTCTTGCTGTGGCAAAAAATTAGAAGCTTTAGAGCCTAAAAAAGCTGATGAAACGGAAAAATTAAATGTAGAGCAGATTGAAAATGATTGGTATATTTCTAGTGAACATCCAATGACAAAGGAACACTATATATCATTTATCGCATTTGCAAAAGGAGATAAGATAGAGCTAATCAAACAGTATCCAGAGTGGAATCTTCAGACTAGAATTCAGAGAAGAGGTCATGGAAAATTAATGTGGTACTGTACACAACATGGATTCTATTATCAGTATTTATAATCTTTAAATAATTGTTTATAATAGGAATATAAATATCCTATTATAAAATTAAAGATAAAAAGGCAGGGTGGAATCTAGTGAAATATGTGAAAGAAGATCTTTCTGATGGTTTAAAGAGATGTTTAAAAAAGAAAAAAATAAGCGACATAAGTGTGAGCGATATATGTAATGAAACAGGAGTATCGAGACAGACATTCTATCGTCACTTTAGAGATAAAGAAGATTTAATAAATTGGTCAATAGATGTAATACTAGAAAATTCGTTTAAGCATATGGGAAAAGGTCTTAGTTTAAATGATGCATTAAATAGAAAGCTAGATTATATAAAAGAAGAGCGTGTATTATTTAACAAGGCTTTTAAGATGGACAATCAAAATAATATGCGTGAACATGATTTTGAGTTAATATATGCTTTCTATAAGAATATGATTGAATCTAAAAATGGCGAAAAAATAAGTGATGAAATGGACTTTTTGTTGAAGATGTACTGCCAAGGTTCTGTGTATATGACAGCGGAATGGGTGTTAGGCGGTTGTAAATCTGAAGTTAGCACAGTTGTAGATAATTTAATAGCTGCTATGCCATATAAATTATCACTGTTATTTGAGGAATTAAATTTAATTTAGTGACAGATTGTTATTTTTGTAACTTCCTTTTGTGTGATTTATATTGTTATAATATAGACAAAGATAAATATGTAAATAAAGATTTACAAGATATAAGTAAATTATAAATAAAAAGGAGATATGAAAAATGGCAAATCGTATAGTATTAAATGAAACTTCTTATCATGGAAAAGGAGCAATAAAAGAAATCGTAACAGAAACAAAAGCAAGAGGATTCAAAAAAGCTTTTGTATGTACTGACCCTGATTTATTAAAATTCAATGTGTCTACAAAGGTTATAGATTTATTAGATGAAGCTAACTTAGCATATGAAGTTTATTCAGATATAAAAGCAAACCCTACAATAGCTAATGTTAAAGCTGGTGTTGAAGCTTATAAAAATAGTGGAGCTGACTACATAATAGCTATAGGTGGAGGAAGTAGTATAGATACTGCCAAAGCTGTAGGTATAATAATAGCAAACCCTGATTTTGAAGATGTTGTATCATTAGAAGGTGTTGCAGGAACTACTAACAAAGCTGTTCCAATATTCGCAGTTCCAACTACTGCAGGTACAGCAGCAGAAGTAACAATAAACTATGTAATAACTGATGAAAACAAAGACCGTAAAATGGTTTGTGTAGATCCTAAAGATATTCCAGTAGTTGCATTTGTAGACCCAGATATGATGTCTAGTATGCCAAAAGGACTTACAGCAGCAACTGGTATGGATGCTTTAACTCATGCAATAGAAGGATATATAACTCCAGGTGCTTGGGAAATGAGTGATATGTTCCACATAAAAGCTATAGAAATAATAGCAAATTCATTAGAATCAGCTTGCAATAATGAAGAAGCTGGTCGTGAAGGTATGGCTTTAGGTCAGTATATAGCAGGTATGGGATTCTCTAATGTTGGTTTAGGAATAGTTCACTCAATGGCTCATCCTTTAGGAGCTTTATACGATACTCCTCATGGTGTAGCTAATGCGATAATACTTCCAACAGTAATGGAATACAATGCAGAATACACAGGAGAAAAATATCGTGATATAGCAAAAGCAATGGGTGTTGAAGGAACTGAAAATATGACTCCTGAAGAATACCGTAAAGCAGCTGTTGATGCAGTTAAAGGTTTAAGTGAAAGAGTTGGAATACCAGCAGATTTAAAAGATATAGTTAAAGAAGAGGACTTAGATTTCTTAAGTGAAAGTGCATTTGCAGATGCTTGCTGTCCAGGAAACCCAAGACCAACATCAGTAGCAGAAATAAAAGAACTATACAAATCATTAATATAATTAATTTGATTATAATATAGAGCTAAATTTCATATAAAATATAGGGGATAAGAGTAGTAGCGAAAAAATGGCTATTAATCTTATCCCTTTACTTTTATTTATCAAGATATAATAAATTATAAAATGATATAATTTTATTAAATTATTATACGGTTTTTATTGATATTGCTGTTATTGGAGTTCCAACTACACTGTAGTATTCTACTATGTCTGCTTCGTATAGGACACCGTCTATTCTTATTAAAGCTGGTAAATCCATAGATATATACTCAACACTTTCAAACTGAGAGCAGTATTTATTTACTTCCTCGAAAAATTCTTCCATTGTTTCAATTCTCTTATCCATTTCAATATACAATGTTTTATTTTTCTTAGCAGAAATTGATGAGTTTAAGCTATTTGATATATTTTTTAGATATATATACTCTAAAAGCCACATAGCTAGAATCGTTAAAACCGCTGAATTTATAAATAGCTTAAATATAAAAGGTATTAAAGCAGATATAGCAGATATTACTACACAGAGCATCATAATCCAATAAACTCCAGTTATACCATTTAGTACATGATAAGTGGATCTTAAATCTTGATTTAATTCTCTAAAAAATATAGTTAAAAAGCCCAACACAATAGAAGATATTAAGATAATAGGAGCTAGATTTTGTGAAGCTAGAATGTTTTCATTGTGTGTTAAAAAAACAGACACCATATAAACTGAGAATATAGCAAATCCTAAAAATGAGCCTTGCATTATCGAATTTTTAAAGTATTCTTTGTAATTTTGTTTTATTAAATTTATACTACTTGTCATATTATTTCCCTCCAGTTAAAACTTCTTTTAATTTTTTTACATAATTTCTAGAGATATACACTTCTTGTCCGTTGATTAGCTCAGCTTTCATAAGTCCGCTCGCAGCAGGTTTATATACTGAAACACATCTCAAGTTTAAAATACTAGACTTAGATATTCTTAAAAAATATGTTGGAAGTATTTTTTCAAGCTCGTAAAGTCTTTTACTGCATTTGTAAGAATTATTTTGAGTGTGCAAAATCTGTATATTTGACGAACTTTCGATAAAGATTATCTCAAAGAAAGGAACATAGTGAAGTTTACCGTCTACAGTACAGGCTATATTTTCTGTTCTAAAATTTTCCTTTTCTAAGTATGAGATAATTTCATCTGAGTGTTGATTAGATTTATGTAAATTTAATATTGCATTTTCTTGTTTTTCTTCTTCAATATGATTTAATGTAACTTTCAATTTATTCACCTCGATGTTAATAGCTATTATCAGATTAAAGATGTATCTTTGAGTCAATAAAGATTATTTATCTTTAAGTTAATGATAAACGAAAGAGTTTTTAACGTCTATAGAAATACGCTTAGAGGTATTAAATGTATATGTAAGAGGAAACATATTTTACATATTGACGAATATCGATATAAAATGTATAATTTAAATATCGATAATTATCAATGTATGAGGTGAGATTATGAAAACTAAGTTATATTTACTTACAGGATTTTTGGGTTCAGGAAAAACAACTCTTCTTCTTGAAATGCTGAAGAGATTAGATAATAAAAAAATTGGCGTTATACAGAATGAAATTGGAAAGATAAGTATAGACGGAGAAATTTTAAGAAATGACGATATACAGATGGTGGAATTAAATAGAGGCTCTATATTCTGCTCTTGTCTTAAGTTAAACTTTGTTCAGGCACTTGCAGATATGGCAGAAAAAGATTTTGAGTATCTATTTGTTGAGAGTTCAGGGATAGGAGATCCGTCTAATTTAGACGAGATACTAAAGGCTGTTACAGTTATAGTTGGAGATAAGTACGAGTTTAAGGGAGCTATTTGTTTAGCAGATGCAATAAACTTTGAAAATCAGCTAGAAGAAGATGAGGCAGTTGAAAGACAGATAAAACACTGCAATATGGCTATAATAACAAAGAGCGATGTTACAGGAGATGAAGGATTTGAAAAAGTACTTAATAAGATAAAAGAGATAAATCCTATCTGTAGAGTAGAAAAAAGCGTAAACGGTGTAATGGACTATTCATTCTTAGATGAGGATTTAGTTCAGTACAAATGGGCAGAGTCTGAGGAATCAACAAACTCTGTAGAAACTAAACCAAAGACACTATTTTTAAACTTTGAAGGTGAAGTAGAGCAGGAAAAATTAACTGCATTCCTTGAAGATATGACAGACGATGTTTATAGGATGAAGGGATTTTTCAATATTAAAGGAGAAGGTTGGAATCAGGTAGATGTTGTAGGTAAAAAGATAGATTATAAACCTTGCAACGATAAAGGAAATTCGCAGCTTGTGTTTATTTCTAAAAAAGGACCAGCTATAATCAAGAAGATATTCTCTAGTTGGGAAGAGAGAGTTGGATTAGAGATGAAATTAAAAAACTAAAAATAGGAATACAAAAATGGCTACTGTGTATATTTATGCAGTAGCCATTTTTTATTAAATATTAAAAATAATATTTACTTAGATGTCTTTTTATTTTGGGAGTTGTAAAACTAGTGATAACAGTATTTTTTTATATATTTTTAAAGTATTTATAATATAGATTTAATATTCTCTTATTGTAGTTTTGTTAATATGAAAAGACGGATAAAAATAGGAGAGATAAAAATGGGAAAAAAGAAAGATAAAACAAAGGAAAGATATAAGAATTTAACACTACTAC
>URRU01000109.1 GCA_900550335.1 uncultured Clostridium sp.
TATCCTATCTAAAAAAATTGCCAAGAAAATTTCAAGGCCAATAAATATTTTGGTCGATGGGACAAATAAGATAAAAGAAAAGAATTTAGATTTTGAGCTTAATTACGACGAAGATGATGAGCTTGGAGATTTATGTAGGGCATTTTCAGACATGAAGGATGAGTTAAAGGATTCTTTATCAAAGCAATGGCAGCTTGAACAAGATAGAGTAGAAATGGTATCTTCATTAGCTCATGATTTAAAATCGCCACTGTCTATTATGAAAATTTATTCTGAAGCGATATTGGATGATAACAATATAAATAATGATACAAAAGAGTATATTGAGGTCATAGAGAAAAATATAGATAAGAGTATATCTCTAGTACAGCAAATGCAGTATACTTCGGAAATAGATAATTCTAAATTAGAGGTAAAAAAATTAGAAATTAATTTAAGGGAATTTTTAGAAGAAAAAATAGAAGAATATAGATTAAAAGCAAAACAAAAGAAGGCAAGCGTTGATTTGCATGTAAGTAAAGAAGTACCAGAAATAATTACAGTAGATATAGAAAAGCTAGAGAGAATATTGGATAATGTAGTATTAAATAGTCTACTGTATATAGATTTTGGAGGAAAAGTAGAAATAGGTGCTCGTTTTGAAAATGATAAAATAATTTATTCTGTAATTGATGATGGAATAGGATTTGATAAGGAAGATATAGATAAAGCTTTTGATAAATTTTATCGTGGTGATAAAGCTAGACAAGGTGTACACTCTGGATTAGGGTTGTATATTTCAAAGCAATTATGTGAGATTTTGGGCGGTGGAATTAAAATATTTGATGTTGAAAAAGGAAGTAAGATAGAATTTTATCATAATATTTTATAAAACTGAGAATAAATAGTATAATGAATATATAACAAATAAACTTGAAAGGATGAACTTATATGGCAGGTATAAAATACGATATAGTTAAAGAAGTTGGAGTTGTTTCTGAAAATAGCTCTGGGTGGACTAAAGAGATAAATCTTATAAGTTGGAACGATAGAGCTCCAAAATACGATATAAGAGATTGGGCTCCAGGCCATGAAAAAATGGGAAAAGGAGTAACACTATCTGTAGACGAATTAAAAGAATTAAAGAGAATACTAAATGAAATGGATATTTAGATAGAAGAGTATTGAATTAAAAATAATATTAAATTAAGTAGATGCATATATAGAAGGAGATAAGGTAATTATGAAAATGTTTCAGAATATAACACAGGTTCATCAGTACAATAATTGTGATGAATTTATCAAAGAATTTGAAATAGGAGAAAGTGATTTTATTCTTGCTACAAAGACAATTTACAATAAATATTTTGCAGAAAAAGGGCTTAAAGCAAAAGTATTTTTCAAAAGTGATTATGGAAAAGGTGAGCCTACTGATAGAATGGTAAATGCACTTTTAGAAGATTTTAGAAAATCTGGATGTAATCGTGTAATTGCAATAGGTGGGGGAGCAGTTATAGATATGGCCAAAATTCTTGTTTTAGCAGGAAATGGAGATGCAGCCGATTATTATCAAAAAAAGGTTGAGCTTAAAAAAGAGCTTCCTATAATAGCTGTACCAACTACATGTGGTGCAGGTAGCGAGGTTAGTAGTGTTACAATAGCTGAATTTGTAGATATGGGGACAAAGATTGGTCTTGCAGATCCTTCATTATTCCCAGATTATGCTATTATAATTCCAGAACTTTTAACAGAGCTATCATATGACTTTTTTGCAACGAGCGCAATAGATGCATTAATCCATGCAATTGAGAGCTATGTTTCACCAAAAGCCAATTTATACACAAGAATGTTTGCATGTAAGGCTATGGAAATACTTCTTAAAGGATTTAGACTTATATCAGAAAATGGGCCAGAGTATAGATTTAATTTATTAGAAGAATTTTTAGTGGCTTCAAATTTAGCTGGAATCTCATTTGCAAATGCAGGAACGGGTGCGGTGCATGCAATGAGTTATCCTTTAAGTGGTGTATATCATGTTACACATGGTGAAGCAAACTATCAGTTCTTAACAGAGGTATTTAAACATTATCAAGCAGCTAACCCAACAGGATTTATTACTGAGCTTAATGAATTTTTAGGAGATATACTTGAATGTAATCCGGATGATGTTTATCCTGAGATTGAGAAGCTTTTAGACAGTGTAATTGCTAAGAAACCACTTCATGAGTATGGTATGAAAGAGGAAGAGATAGAAAGTTTTGCTGTTAGTGTTGAAAAAAGTCAGCAGCGTCTGTTAAATCAGAGTTATGTTAAGTTTAGTGTTGAAGAAATGATGGAGATTTATAGAGCTTTATATTAATTAGGAATATAAGAAAGAGGTTGAGTAGAATTACTCTCCTCTTTTTTTATTTTTTGCATTATGATAAAATAAAAAGGATAGTTATAAATAGAAAAGGAGAAAAAAATGGAAACAATTAACATAAACAAAGAAACAAAAAAACCAAGACAGAAAACACTTGATCCTACAAAACTAGAGATACAGGAACAGTACATGGACAAGGTTAGAGCCATAAACGAAAAATGGGCTAAGAAAAAAAGAAGAAAACCAACTGTTGGGCTAGGGACATTTGGGTGTCAGATGAATGAACACGACTCAGAAGAACTTGCATACATGCTTGAAAGAATGGGATACGAAAAAACTGAACAAATATACAAAGCAGACCTAATAATATACAACACTTGTGCGGTAAGAGAAAATGCTGAAATGAAAGTATATGGAAACTTAGGACAGCTAAAATTCACAAAAAGAAAAAATCCAGACGTAAAAATAGCTCTTTGTGGATGTATGATGCAGCAGCCTCATGTTGTAGAAGAAATCAAAAAAAATCACAAACACGTAAACCTAATGTTTGGAACACACAACCTATACAGATTCCCAGAACTTATGTACAAACAGATAACAACTGGAAAAAATATAGTAGAAGTTTGGGATACTGATGGAGAGGTAATAGAAGGATTAAGCAGCAACAGGAAATTCGAATTAAAAGCATTTGTAAATATAATGTACGGATGCAATAATTTCTGCACATACTGCATAGTTCCTTACACAAGAGGTAGAGAAAGAAGTAGAGAGCCTCAGGATATATTAGACGAGATAAAAGATTTAGTGGCTCATGGAACAAAAGAAGTTACTCTACTTGGTCAGAATGTAAACTCATACGGAAAAACATTAGAAAATCCTATGACATTTGCTGAGCTTCTAAGAGAAGTCAACAAAATAGAAGGATTAGAAAGAATAAGATTTATGACATCTCATCCAAAAGATTTATCTGATGAGGTTATATATGCAATGAGAGATTGTGACAAAATATGTGAATTCCTGCACTTGCCAGTTCAGTGTGGAAGTACAAGTCTTTTAAAGAAAATGAATAGACATTACTCTAAAGAAGATTATCTTAATATAGTAAGAAAAGTTAGAAAAGAGATACCTGATATAGCATTCAGTACAGATATAATGGTTGGATTCCCAGGAGAAACACTTGAAGATGTTCAGGATACTATAGATGTAATTGAAGAAACTAAATATGATTCAGCATTTACATTTATTTATTCTAAGAGAGAAGGAACTCCTGCAGCTAAAATGGAAGACCAGATTCCAGAAGATGAAAAACACAGAAGATTTGATGAAGTATTAGAACATGTAAATAGAATAGTAAACGATATAAACTACAGCTATCAGGATAAAATTGTTGAAGTACTAGTAGAAGGAAAAAGTGCTAAGGATAAAAACAGATACACTGGAAAAACTAGACAGAACAAAACTGTAAACTTTGATAGTGAAGAAGAGAATTTAGTTGGTAAATTAGTAAATGTTAAAATAACTCAGCCTAGATCATTCTCATTAAATGGTGAAGTTGTAGAAGTTTTAAGATAATAAAATTTAGAAGGGAGTGCTACAATGAAAAGAATATTATTAGTTTTTGCGATGATGGCACTAGTGTTATCGGGTTGTGGAAACAAAGAGAAGGGAAATAATGAATCAGAAGCACTTACAGAAGAAAGAATAAAAACAATAACAGAAACAAATGATACATTTACAGATTTAAGATTGGAATCTGAGATAGAATGGTACAATGACTTTATAACACCTATAAAAGAAAGTAATTGGAAAATGTCTAAATCAGAATTAGAATCAATAATTAAAGAAGTAAACGAAAAAAGAGACGAGTTAAATAGTATAGATGAAAAGGAAATAAAGCAGTATTTAGAGTATAAATACGATGAATTTGCGGAAACTGGTGAGGATCTTGAGCTAAAAGAAAAAATGGAAAAAGAAGCTACAAAAGTGCCTACAGCTTTAGATGGTATGAATGAAGTATTAAATACAATAGAAGATGATATAAAATTAGGTATGGATGGAAGTTTTAGCTCTGAAGATATAAACAAAGTGGAAGACTCTTTTAATAAAATAATGAAAATTTATGAATTCAGTAATTTTCTGATAAATATGATATTATATATATGAATCAAAAATTTTGTTAAGAGGAAGTGTTTGAAGTGGATAAGAATGTAGAATGGTTAAATGAAAAAAGAATAGAAAAAACAATAAAAGCTCTTGAAGAAAATAATATGAATGGATACTTTGTAAAAAATAAAGAAGAACTTATAGAAACTATAGAAAAAATAGTAGATAAAGATGCTGTTGTTTCTTGTGGGGGTTCTATGACTTTATTTGAAACAGGTATAATAGATTATTTAAGAGAAGGAAGATATAAATTCCTAGATAGATATGAAGCAGGACTTAGCAAAGATGATATAACAGAAATATATAGAAAATCATTCTTTGCAGATGCTTACTTTGCAAGTACAAATGCTATAACAGAAGAAGGCGAACTTTATAACGTAGACGGAAATGGAAATAGAGTTGCTGCTATGATATATGGGCCAGATAAGGTTATAGTAATAGCAGGGGCTAATAAAATAGTTAAAAATGAAGAAGAAGCTATTGCAAGAGTAAAATCTATAGCAGCTCCAGCAAATACAAAGAGATTAAATAGAAAAACTCCTTGTGCAACTACAGGAATGTGTGCAAACTGTTCAAGCCCTGAAAGAATTTGTGCAAATTATGTTACTATAAAAAGACCTGTTCAGAAAGGAAGAATACATGTAATATTCCTTAACGAAAGCTTAGGATATTAATGTATTTGAGTGGAAAAAATGAAAAAGGTAAAATTTATATACAATCCAAACTCTGGAGAGAAGAAACTTGCTGCTAGATTAGATGATATAATAAGAATCTATCAAAAAAATGGATATACAGTAATCCCATATAGATTAGATTATGATATACCAGCAGGGGCATGCCTTGAAAATTTAGACGATAGCTACGACCATGTTGTATTCTGTGGTGGAGATGGAACGATAGATTTATTAGTAAATGAGTTAAAGAGAAAAAACATAGATATTCCAGTTGGAATAATTCCTTCAGGGACAGCCAATGATTTTGCAAATGCTCTTTGTTTAGAACATGATCCAGAGGAGGCTGTCAAAAAAATTATAGCTTCTAAACCTAGAAAAATAGATTTAGGTAAAGTTAATAACAGATATTTTGTAAATGTAGCTAGTGCAGGTATGTTTACAGATGTATCTCAAAAGATAAACAATGATATTAAAAACTCTTTTGGTAGAATTACATACTATATAAAAGGAATAGAAGAGGCTAGATCTATGAGGGAATTCTATATAGATGTGGAATCTGAAGAATCTAGTTATTCTGGGAATATGTATTTAATGCTTGTTTTTAATGGTAAAACAGCAGGAAATATACATTTAGCGTATAAGGCTGAGGTAGATGATGGATATTTGGATGTTATAATATTCAAAGGTATGCCAATTCCTAAGATTATTCCTGTTTTGATAGGTGTGTTAAAAGGGGAACATTTAGACTTTGAAACTGATAACGAAATATTGTATTTCAAGACTAAGAAGGTAACAATTAAGTGTGATGATGATTTAGGCACTGATATTGACGGAGAAAAGGGACCAGCATTCCCTCTTGAGATAGAATGTGTAGAGGATGCACTTG
>URRU01000110.1 GCA_900550335.1 uncultured Clostridium sp.
GATGCAGTTTATTTAGGCGGAAAAGACTTTAGTGCTAGAGCATCTGCAAATAATTTTGATAGAGAAGAACTGCAGGAAGCGGTTAAATACTGCCATACAAGAGGAGTTAAACTGTTTATAACTGTAAATACATTGATAAAACAGAATGAGGTAGAGGACTTTATAGAGTATATAAAATTTTTATACGATATAGATATAGACGCTGTAATTGTACAGGATATAGGTATGGCAATGCTTATAAAAAGAGAACTTCCAGATTTTGAAATACACGCAAGCACTCAGATGGCAGCACATTCACTAGAAGATGTGGAGTATTTAAAAAGTATAGGATTTGATAGGGTTGTACTTGCTAGAGAGCTAAGTGCACCAGAAATAAAAGAAATTTGCTCAAAGGTTAAGGTTGATATAGAGGTATTTGTACATGGTGCATTATGTGTGTGCTACTCAGGACAGTGCTTAATGAGTAGTATGATAGGAAATAGATCTGGAAATAGAGGTAGATGTGCACAGCCTTGTAGACAGAAATATGAATTAATAGATGTAGAAACAGGAGAAACTGTAAACACAAATGGAGAATATTTATTAAGCCCTAGAGATTTAAACACTATTGAAGAAATAGGAGAAGTAATAGATGCAGGTGTACTATCTCTAAAAATAGAAGGAAGAATGAAAAGACCTGAGTATGTTGCAACAGTTGTATCTGCATATAGACACGCAGCGGATAACTATATAGCGACAGGAAAAACTGGTGTAACTACTGAAGATATGAACGAACTATACACAATATTTAATAGAAAATTCACGAGAGGATATATACTTGGCGAAAAAGGTATAGACATAATGAACTCTGAAAAACCAAACAACAGAGGTTTATACATCGGTAAGGTAGTAGATTTTAATAAGAAAAGAAAAAGATTAAAGATAAAATTAGAAAATACTCTTAAAAAAGGTGATGGAATAAACCTTGGTGGAGGAACTATCGGTAGAATAATAAAGGGAAATGAGATAAGTGAAATAGGATTAGCTGGAGAAACTATCGAGTTAGACTTTGTAGGAGAGGCTAGAAAAAATCAAGATGTATTCAAAACATCTGACAACTCACTAATAGAAAGAGTAAAATCTACTTTTGAAAGTGATAAAGAACTAGTCAAAACACCTGTTTATATGAGATTTAAGGCTTATATAGGAGAAAAACCAGTGCTTGAAATATCTGACACAGAAGGAAATTCGGTGCTAGTTGAGGGTGAAAAAGAGGCAGAAAAAGCTATGAAGGTGGCACTATCTGAAGAAAAGGCAAAATTTCAGCTTGAAAAACTTGGAAATACTCCTTATGAGTTAGAAAATATAGAACTAGATATCGGCGAGGATGTTAGTATTCCTGTAAGTATGATAAATAAAATGAGAAGGGAAGCTATAGAAAAATTATCTGATTCAAGAGAAGTTGTAAAAGGAAGAAGTTTAAAAGACAAAGAAATAGACTACTCTATAGAAGATAAAAGACCAGAGTATCTAGAAGAAGAGCCTAGAATAAGAGTTAAGGTTAAAAATTTAGAGCAGTTGAAAGCGGTTGCGGATTTAGAAATAGATACAATATACTATGAAAATTTATATGATTTTGCTGAAGCTAAAAAAATAGCTGCAGAAAATAATAAGAAAATAGTATACTCTGCACCTAGAATAATGAGAAATCCTGACTACAAGGTATTTGATAAGATAATAGATGAAATAACTGAAGAGGATTCTGTACTTGCAGCGAGCTGGGGAGAAATAAAATTCTTTACAGAAAACTGTGGATGTGGAATTAGAGCAGATTGGTCATTAAACGCGTTCAATGGAGAGAGTATGAATTGGCTTAGAAATAGTGGAATGGAAAGTATATGTATATCTCAGGAAATGAATGTAAGTGAAATAAAAGAGTCTATAAAACACACAGATGCTGAAATAGAAACAGTTGTATACGGATACGCACCTATGATGATAAGTGAATACTGTCCAATGGGTGTACTTGTAAGAAACTGCAAAAAAGATAAAAGATGTGCAGAATGTAGAAAAGATAAATATATGCTAGAAGATCAGAAGGGAAGCCAGTTTAGACTATCTCAGAGCGAATTCTGTAGAACTACTATATATAATTCTGAACCTACAATAATGCTTGAAAATCTTGAAGATGTTGCGGAAACTGGTGTGGACTTCTTTAGATTAGACTTTTCACTAGAAACACCAGAAGAAGTTAGAGAAATAGCTAAAGCATATATAGAAACAACAGAAAACGACTTTGAATTAAGCAATGCTGCAAAAAAAGTGTTAAATAAAAACAGAAATTACACAACTGCTCACTTCTACAAAGGAGTTGAGTAATATGAATATGACAGTACTTACAACTATTTGCTATATTGAAAAAGACGGCAAAACGCTTATGCTTTACAGAAATAAAAAGAAAAATGACGTACATGAAGGAAAATACGTTGGAATTGGTGGAAAATTTGAATTTGGAGAGACTCCAGAAGAATGTATAATCAGAGAGATTAAAGAAGAAACAGGATTAACTGTAAATTCACTTAGATACCATGGACTTATTTCTTTCCCTAAGTTTGCAAATGACGACAATTGGTATATGTTTATATTCAGTTGTAGAGATTTTGAAGGAGAAATTCCTGAAGATAGATTAGATGATTGTCCAGAGGGTAGACTTCTTTGGATCGATAACGAAAAGGTTATGGACTTAAATATGTGGGATGGAGATAGAGTATTTTTAGAGTGGGTAGCCACTAAAAATGTGTTTAATGCAAAAATTGAATACAAAGATGGAGAATTAAAGAGATATAACGTAGATTTCTATTAAAAGTAATAAAAAAAAGGCATATACTACTAAAAATGGTATATGCCTTTTGTCATTTGTAATATTATGTAATTTTATCTTAAAGATTATATTATTTTAAATATGTTCCGTTTTCATCCTGGTATACTATACCTTTTCTCATAAGTACACCTAAAGCTCTTTTGAAGTTCTTTTTACTTGAATTGAATAATATTTTTATATCTTTTGGATCAGATTTATCGTTAAATCTCATATATCCGTCATTTCCTTCAAGATAGCTTAATATCTTGTATTCAACTGAATCCATTTCAGATTTTCTGTCAGATCTTGGAGTAAGTCCAAGTTTTCCGTCGTCGTATATTTTTATAACTTTTAGGTTTTCCATAACCTGTCCGACATCTAAGTCTGTGAAGTATTCGTTGTTTAGTATAACTGCAGCGTATTTGTTGTCTACACAAAGCATAGCAGTTCCATTAGTCTGGAATCCGTACACTATACCAGTTACTGTATCCCCTAAATTATATTCATGGTCTGTAGTTAGATGATTGTCTATATCAGTAGTTGCAGCTATTCTTCCGCTCTTGTCTACATATATATAGAATAAATATTTTTCATCTCTAAACATTGGATGAGTTTTTTCTCTAAATGGTACAAGTACATCCTTTGGAAGCCCAACATCTATGAATGTACCTATATCAGTATTATCAACTACTTTAAGATATGCTATATCTCCTACGCAAGCTAAAGGTTTCTTTGTAGTTGCAGCAAATCTTCCTTTAGAATCTTTGAATATGAAAACTTCCACTTCTTTTCCGACCTCGATTTCAGTTCCGTCTTCAATAAATTTATTGTGAAGTAGCACATCATCAGTTGAGTCACCTGTCTTACCATCTAAGAAATAGCCAAAATCAGCTTTTCTCTTAACTTCAAGCTTATTTAATTCTCCTATTTTTACCAAATTTTTCACTCCTAACGTTTTAATCATTAAATCTATTATAATACATAAATACTATTAAATGGAAAGTTATTTTGATTTGAGTAACGGAAATTTTAAAAATTTAATTAAAAAATTTTATTGCAAAAATAAATTTTCTCAGCGAAACTCAATAAAATTTATTTTTTTGTTAAAAGCATTGAATTAAATATACTATAGGTATATAATTGGTATATACCAAAGTAAAAGGTGGAATCGATATGAAAAAAGTAGATAAAAAAAGCTCGGTATCTCTACATATTCAATTAAAGTCGATAATAAAAGAGATGATAGAATCTGGAGAATTGAAAGAGGGAGACGTACTTCTTCCAGAAAGGGAAATTTGTAAAGAACAAGAGATAAGTAGAATGACAGTAAATAAAGCAATAAATTCTCTTGTATCTGAAGGAGTTCTTTACAGAAAACAGGGTAAAGGAACTTTTGTATCTCAGAAAAAGAAAAAGTATCAGTTTAACAATGTAAAAGGATTTACAGAAGTAATGAAAAGTAGAGGGATTGATATAAGAACAGATATAGTAAAGTTTGAAATACTAAATCCAGATGAGATTATAATGGAAAAGTTGGGAATAACCGACAAAAGAGAAAACGTATACAAAATAAAAAGAATTAGATATATTGAAAATAACCCATTTGGATACGAGATTGCCTACATTCCTGAAAAGGTATGTGGAGGTATGACAAAGGGGATGCTAGATGATAATTCTCTTTATAAAATATTAGAGAATGAATATGGATATAAGGTAGCTAGGGTAGAACAGATTATAGATCCAATACAAGTAGATGCAAAAGTAAGTGAAAAGTTGCATTGTGAAAAAGGACGGTTAGCCCTTAGTATACAGAGAACATCTTATACTGAAGATGATAAGATTATAGAATATACAGTAACTATAATAAGAAGTGATAAATATCAGTATGAGATAAATATAGGAATGTAATAAATATCATAAAAGTATAATATACATACAATAAAATTATGTATTAAAAAATCAAGAATGTAATTTTAATAGAATAAATTAAAAAATTATTGATTAGGAGGGGTATTAAAATGAAATGCCTTACAAACGGTAGAATTATATTAAAAGACAGAGTTATAGAAGGAAAAAATATAGTATTTGATACTAAAATACAGAGTATAACTTCTGAAATACCTGCAAATTGTGAAGTTATAGATGCTAAAGGAAAATACATATCTCCAGGTTTAATAGATATACACATCCACGGAAATATGGGAGAAGACACTATGAATGGTACAGACCATGCGATAGAAACTATTTCAAAATCTGTTGCACGTCATGGTGTTACAGGATTTTTACCTACTACAATGACAATGGGAAAATCTGATATATACACAGCTTTAGAAACAATAAGAAGAGCAAAAGCTAGAAAAATGGAAGGTTCTCAGGTACTTGGATCTCATGTTGAAGGACCATTTATAAATGAAGCATTCAAAGGTGCTCAGAATGCTAAATTCATAGCAATACCTGAATTCTCATTTATAAAAGATTACTCAGATGTTATAAAAGTTATAACAATAGCTCCAGAAAAAGACGAAAACTTTGAATTTATAAAGGCTGTAAGAAGAAGTACAGATATATTAATATCTATGGGACACAGTAAAGCTACTTTTGATGAAGCAAATGCAGCTATAGATGAAGGTGTTGGAAGTGTTACTCATTTATTCAATGCTCAGACAGGATTAAACCACAGAGAGCCAGGAATAGTTGGTGCAGCTCTTACTAGAGATGTATTTACTGAAATAATAGCAGATACAATACATGTAAACAAAGGATTATTCCAGTTTGTAATACACAACAAAGGTAAAAATAAATTAATACTTATAACAGATTCAATGGAAGCTGGAGGTCTTGAAGACGGAGAATACTCATTAGGTGGACAGAAAGTTATAGTTAAAGACAATGCTGCTAGATTGGAAAGTGGTTCTTTAGCAGTGTTTCTGCACTTAACTCTATGGTAAGAAACTTCTACAACAACACAGATTTAACAGTAGTAGAAGCTATAAACCTTGCTTCTTTAAACCCAGCAACTGCAATACATGTAGCTGATAAAAAAGGTAGCATAGAAATAGGTAAAGATGCAGACTTTGCATTATTCGATGATGATTTCAACTGTAGCATGACTATATGCACAGGAGATATAGTATTTGAAGAAAAATAATAG
>URRU01000111.1 GCA_900550335.1 uncultured Clostridium sp.
GAGACTATAGGATGCTTTATTTGTTTGATAAAAATGAAAATCTTATAAAGATAATAGCTAGAGAACAAATTGAAACAGCTATATCAACAGAAAAATTAAACAATATAATGACTATAGATGTTGATTTAGCATCTGTAGAATACTCTGACATATCTAATGCTGAGTATATAGGACACTTTGATTATCAGAATAAAGAAAAGTTTCTAATGTATAGAATAACTAATAATATATTACAAAATTCTAGTAGTATAAAAGGCATCCATATCTTATTTGATGAATTGAAAGCTAATGGATATATAAGGGATAAGAGACCAAACAATTTAAGTGCAAGTGATGCTCTTGGAACTATATTAGCTGGTACACGTTGGGAAGTTGGAAAAGTATTTACTGAAAATAAAGGAACTACTAACTGGTATGATAAATCAAGACTAGATGCTCTATCTGATTTTTTAAGTGTTTGGAATGTAGAGATAGATTATAGAATCGCATTTAATGGTCAGAAGATTATAGGAAGATATGTAGACCTTTATGACGAGATTGGAGAGGATACAGGTAGAAGGTTAGTTTATGGTAGCAATGCTATAGATATAAAGGCTGAGGAAATAAAGAGTAATATCTATACAGCTCTTATAGGTAGAGGTAAAGGTGAAGAGAAAACAGATGACTCTGGAGAATCTACAGGAGGATATGGTAGAAGAATAGATTTTAAAGATGTCGAATGGAAAAAAGCAAATGGTGATCCTGTAGACAAACCTTTAGGACAAGAGTATGTTGAGTTAAAAGAAGCAACTGCTTTATATGGATATTCTGATGGAAGTCTTAGAATTAGAATTACAGAATTTAGTGATTGTGATAATAAAGAGGAGCTTTTAAAACTTACTTATGCAGAATTAGTTGATGCAGCTAGACCTAAAGTAGAACTAACAACAGAGGTAAATAGAATAGGTACTACTAATTTAGGTGATTCAGTTAATATAATCAGAAAAGATATAGGATTATATTATACTGCTAGAGTATTTCAGATTGAAAGAAATCTACTAGATGATAGCTTAACTAAAATATCTTTAGGTGATTATATTCCAACATCAGCAGAAAAGAAAAATAAAGATTATAACAATAGATTAGATGCTATAAATAACGCATTAGATGAATTTAAAGATAAGTCCCATCAAACTGATGAGGACTTTTTAAAATTACTTCAAGAAGGGTTAGAACAGAGCTACTACAATGATGATGGATACAACTATGAGTTAAAAGTTGATAATGAATGGAATCTTCCTGCAGGGTATTATAGTTTTGATAAACCTATAAATCAGAATCCTAGTAAAGTAATTTATATGGGTGCTGGTAAGATAGCTATAGCAAATAGTAAAAAAGCTGATGGTAGTTGGAGATGGACTACATTCGGTACTGGTGATGGATTTGTAGCTGACACTATAGTAGCTGGAGTATTAAAAGGTGGTAAAGTTAAATGGAATCTTGAAACTGGCGAGTTTATTATTGGAAACAATGCCGAAGATTTTAAATTAAAATTTGATGGTGAATCTCTTATATTTGGCTCTCAATCATTGGGAAAAGAAAACATGACACCAGAGTTAAAAGAAGAATTAAAAGGTGAAAAGGGAGACCAAGGACCACAAGGAACAGATGCAACTTTACCACAATGGTGGCATGATTGGAATAGAAGTACAACCACTATAAACGGAGATTATATTTTAACTCCAAGAATGTATGTAGGAAGTTCTAACAAGGGAGTGTTCTTTGGTAATAATGTAGTTCAATCTGGTGGACGATACTTAAGTGGCTTGGTTGGATATTGGTCTCCAGATGTTACATTCCATTTAGATACAGATGGAAGTCTAACACTAGGTAATAAATATGGTAGACAGTTTATAGTTGATAGCTCTGGTAATGTAACTTGTCCTAGGATTCAGTCTAGTGAGATAGAAGCAGGAGCCATTACTGCTAGTAAGATAAGTAGTGGAGCAATCACTACAGATATGTTATATCCTGGTTCTAATAATAGAATAGTATTAGAGCCTGGAGGCTCTCCAGGAGATGTAGATGCAATGAGTATAGATATTAATTCGGGAGCAATAAGACTAAAATATAATTCGGGAAATTATGTAAGAGTTGAAAGTTCTGAAATTCTTTTTTATACAGAGTCAACAAAACAAGCTAGAATAAATTCAAGCGGTGTTTGGACAGCTGGAAGTGGATATTTAACATCTGACTCAAGAGGGAAAGAAAATATAAGATTCATAGACCACGCTCAAGTTTTAAGAGAAAATAAAGAAAAAGAAATCAGTAACCTAAATACAGATGAAATATATAATTTTGTAAGGGATGAGCTCTTATTTGCAACATATAATTATAAACAAGAAAACCATGTTAAGATTTCTCCTATTACACAAAATGTGGCTAAAAATAAAGAACTAGGTAAAATTCTTGTAAATGAAGATGAGGATGGTAAACAATACATGGACCATTATTCATTTACTTCTATATTAGGAGTAGCATTAAAAAAAGCTTTAAATGAAATTGAATTATTAAAAGAGGAAGTAAAAAAACTGAAAGGAGATGGTCAATAGATGCTCTATAATTTCGGTAAAAATAATATAATTATAAGATTCACAGAAAAGGAAATAGAAAAAGGTTTTACGGGTATGACTGGAGACTTAAATTCTAGAGGATTTATAACTACAGTCATAGATGATAATGGATTAGTACTTAAAGAAAGTAATATAGATATAAGAATACTTGTAAGAGAAGAGGATGGAAAAGGTATCTATGAATCGAAAGGTGCTTTCTTAGAAGATGGAAAGTATAAATTTATGGTTCCGAATGAGGTATTTAGAAAAAATCAGACTGTAGATGTACAGTTTGCTATGTTTGACAAAAGTACTAAAGAAACACTTCTTTCAGCGGTATTTAAAAGAGATGTAAATAGATCTCTATTAGAAAGAGCAGCTGATAATGGAGAATTATTTATTGATTACGATAAAGTTCATGAGTTTTCACTTCATTACGAGGATAAAATGAATGAGTTGAAATCAGTTAGTCAAGAAGGTTTAAATGATATTAATCAAGCTGTAGAAAGTGGATTAAGTAACATAGGACAGAAAGCAACAGAGGGATTAAATAATATAAATCAAGCAGTTACAAATGGATTGAGTAATATGAACGAAATCAAGAAAAATGTAACTACCATACAGACTGATATTACAAATAAAAAGGCTAACTTCGATTCTAAATATGAACTTGTAAAAGGCACGATAGATAGAGAAGAAGAGAGAATAGCCAATGAAAATAAAAGAATAGAAAATGAGAATAAAAGGGTTTCTAATAATAAAGTTGTAGAAGGGTGGATAGCTAACCCAGAACAATTCAAAGGTGACCCAGGGACTTCTCTAACATTCAAAGGGCACGTTGATACATCAGCAGCTCTACCGCCTACCGCACAACAGAATGATGCATACCAAGCTCAAGATACAAAAGATGTATGGATATGGACTGGCAGTAAGTTTGAAAACTTTGGAAAACTACAAGGACCAAAGGGAGATACTGGAGAGCAAGGTATTCAAGGTATTCCTGGAGTAAAAGGAGACAAGGGTGACCAAGGAATACAAGGTGTTCAAGGACCTAAGGGTGACAAAGGTGAAACTGGAGCAAAGGGTGATACAGGTCTTAAAGGAGATACTGGAGAACAAGGACCTAAAGGGGATAAAGGAGAGCCTGGTAAAGACGGAGCTGATGGTACATCTATAAAAATATTAGGAAAGTTAAACTCAGAAGATGAATTACCACTTACAGGGAACATAGGAGATGCTTATGTTATAGGTTTAAATATTTGGGTTTGGAGTAAAAATAATAATTGGATAAACGTTGGCGATTTTAAAGGTCCTAAAGGTGATAAGGGAGACCAAGGTATACAAGGACCAAAAGGAGATAAAGGAGAAACTGGTGCAATAGGTCCCAAAGGAGAAGTGGGAGCTACAGGTGCAGTTGGACCAATTGGTCCACAAGGTCCTAGAGGTGAAAGAGGGCCTCAAGGAATACAAGGTGTTCCAGGAAAAGATGGAACGAGTGTATCAGTTGATGATATTCCGTTAGCATCAGCCTCTTCAGATGGACGAATGTCTAAGGAAGATAAAACAAAACTTGATGGAATAGCAGCGAGTGCAAATAATTATAAACATCCATCAACTCATCCAGCTTCTATGATAACTGAAGATGCTTCTCATAAATTCGTAACAGATACCGAAAAAAATACTTGGAACAGTAAAGTTAATAAATCATCTAAACATAATATAACTTTAACTCATACTAATTGGATAGGTGCAGAATCACCTTATACTTATGCAATAACAATACAAGGAATGGATGCAGATAAAAATTGGGAGGTAACAAATTCAGTAGAACCTTTAATGACAGAAGCCGAATTAACTGCATTTGGAGAAGCTAAAATAATTGCCGGAACTCAAACAACTAATACTGTAAATTTAGTTGCTTATGGTAAAAAGCCTTCAATAGATATACATATATTAGTTATTGTAAGGGGTGATTAATTATGAGTGGAATGATAAAAATAACAAATGGAAGTTTAAGTAAACCTAAAATAATTGTTAAAAATTTAAGAATAGACGGAGAAGTAACCTCAAGTTCATTTTTTATAAAATATCAGATAGAAAATTTAAAATCTCAAAATATAAAACATTATATATATATAAATCAAAATAAAACAGAGATAACAGATAATGTTATATATAATGAAGAAAAAAATGAATATACGTATGAATTAACAAGATTAGAGAGTTCAACAATGTATAGTGTTCAAATAGAAATATTAAATTTAGATGAATTATCAAAAAGTGAAATAATACACGTAACAACAAAAGCATCAATAATATTCGGAGTAAAAGTTGATTCAACGAATTCAAATACATCTTCATCAGTAACTTATGTTAATGATGCTATTGGAATTTCTCCTGCCAATAAATCGGATTTAGGTGGTTGGAAAGATAAATTTCCATATAATCAAATAAAACTAGTAGGATTTAAAGATGGTAAAGAAACAAAGGATATTAATCCTACTAATAGAGCATATTATATTGACGGATATTCAGTTCCACCAAATGTAGATGTTATGGTAAAAATTCCAAAAGTATATTGGCGTTTTTTTAATACATCTAATGGTTATGAATTAAAAATATCAAGTATAAAAGTTGATGATAGATGGGATTGTTATGCTCATAAAGTAAATGGAGTAGAAAAAGACTATATTTATGTTGGAGCATATTTAGGTAGTATTTCAAATGGAAAATTAAGAAGTACTAGTAATGTTCCTCCAAAGGTAAGTACTTCATTAACAGATTTTAGGAAGTACGCACAAGCAAATGGTAATGGTTATCAACTTTGGAATTGGTTTACTATGATGTTAATTCAAATATTATATATTGTTGCTTATAAAAACCTAGATTCTCAAAGTGCTATAGGCTATGGATATACAGAAACTGGTTCAACTACTTTTACCGGAGGAACAAATAGAAAAGATTTATGTTATGGAAGTATAGACGGCAGTATTCAAATGTGCTTCTTAGGTATAGAAGATTTATGGGGTAACTGTAGGCAAATAGTAGACGGAATGAAAACAGATAATAATTATAATGTTCTAGTTACTATAGATAACAAAAGTTTTAATGATGCCGGTGCTAGTTATAAAAATTTGGGGAAATTATCAAGTGTAGGTACGGGATATATTAGTGATGTAACCCATACAAATGAAAGTGGATTTTTCCCATCTAAATTTGGTGGAAGTACAAATATTTATTATTGTGACTATGGAAAATTTTATATAAATTGTTTTGCTACTTCTGGCGCAGTTTATTCAGATAGAACTAATGGT
>URRU01000112.1 GCA_900550335.1 uncultured Clostridium sp.
GTATTATATTATCATCTTTTAATTTCATCGTCAACACTTTTTTTAAACTTTTTTTGATTTTTTTCAAAACTTTTTTAATCTATATTTTTATTTTTCTCTAAAATCCTCTATTTATCAATATTTTCACGGTCTATCTTCTCTAACTCATAATTATCTATAACATTTATCAAAACATCGGCATACACTAATTCTCCTTTAGAATTTTCTTTTGTCGCATATCCCGCATTTTCTAAAATTTGAGCTTGTTCTTTTGCATTTTTAGCCTTAAATAGACCTGCTTTCTCATATCTTTTATTTTCTTTTAAAAATTTACCATAATCATAAATCGATTCTTTAAATGATCTGTACTTTCTAAAAGCAGCCTCTTCAGTATCATCATATCCTTCCTTAGTTGTCATACTTATAGTTTTACCATCCCATGATTTATCAGCCTTTATACCAAATAAATTAAATCCTTCTTTAGATAATCCAGATTTACCCCAGTCAGACTCTATAGCTGCCCGTGAAATAACAACTGATGGATATATTCCATATTCTTCATATACATCAATTGCCATTGGTTCTAGCATCTTTATAAAATCTTCTCTTTGCATATCCTCTATGTAACCTCTTCCAAATATAGAGTAAACAGCAACTATAACAACTGTTAAAACAATTAAAATTATAGATACTTTTTTACTTTTCTTACTAATTTTAGATTTAGAGCTAGATATTTTTTTACCCTTACTTACTGAGCTTCCATTTTTAGAAGTTTTCAACTTACTTTTAGAATTGCTAGATTTTGAAGATACTTTTGTTTTAGAGTTAGTCTTTTTTTTCTTTTGTGAATTAACTTCCCCTTTTACTTTTTGAGAACTATTACTTCTAATCGGTTTAACTCCTAGCTCTCTATCATCTTTATTTTCTTTTATTTTGCCTCTAACACTCTTTCTTAATTCTTCTAATCTTTCGTTATCTATATTATTATTTTCACTCATTTAAAATTCCTCACAAAACATTATTTAGTACATTTTTTATTATACAATACCAATCACAAGCTATACAATTACAATTACTCATCGTGTTGGATTTGATAGGTAATCAGATAAATAAATTAAATAATAAAAAACCAGTAGACACATAGTATCTACCGGTTAATACTCTTTTATTAAAAAGCTCAATCAATAAAATATAATCAAGCTATCTTGATTTTAACTCTATCCAAGCTTTATCGTACATTTTTATATCTTTACCTATATCTGTAAATGTTTCGCATTTACTTAAGTATTCATCATCAGGGTACGCTCCCTTATCACTAGTTATCTCTTTATCTAAAAGGTCAAAACAGGCTTTATTAGGAGTAGAATATCCTATATACTCTGTATTTATCTTAGCAATTTCTGGATCTAGCATAAAGTTTATAAACATTTCCGCTTCTTTTTTATTCTCACAAGTAGTAGGTATACACATAGCATCTACCCATCTATTAGTACCTTCTTCAGGGTTGAAGAATTTTAAATCAGGATTTTCTTCCCGCATAAGATGGAAGTCTCCTGAATATATCATTCCTATATATCCATCTTCTCCAACCATTCTATCTTTAACCTCATCATTTACATAAGCTAAAGCATAGTCTTTCTGTTTAACTAATAGCTCTTTAGCTTCATTTATTTCTTTTGGATTTGTAGTATTCATACTATAACCTAACTTAAATAAAGCTGCACCCATAGTATCTCTAACAGAGTCAAATATTAATATCTTCCCTTTATATTTAGGATTCCATAATAAATCCCAAGAACCTAAGTCCTTTTCATCTACATACTTAGAATTGTATGCAAGACCTAAAGTCCCCCACATATAAGGAACGCTGTATTCGTTCTTTGGATCGTATTCAGAACCTAAAAACTTCTTATCTATATTTTTCATATTAGGAATATTTTTAAAATCTAGCTTTTCAAGTAGACCTTCCTTCTTCATCTTTGCAACCATATAATCAGAAGGTACTACAATATCGTACTTAGTACTTCCACTTTTTACCTTCTGATACATCATCTCATTTGTATCATACGTAGAGTACTGTACCTGTATACCAGTCTGTTCTTCAAATACATCTATTAAACTTTCATCAATATAGTCTCCAACGTTGTAAACATTTAAAACCTTTGATGAATCTGCAGATTTTCTACAACCTGTTAGAGGAAGCACTGCCATAGATGCAATTAAAACAAGAGATAGTATTTTTTTAGTTATTTTCATCTATCTTCTTCCCCTTTCTTCTAAAGACTGTTTCTTATTAGAAAGTATTAACAGTATAAGAACTGTTATAAACATCAAAGTTGAAAGTGCATTTATTTCTGGTTTTATCCCTCTTCTAGCCATAGAGTAAATTTCTATAGATAAGTTTGTAACCCCATTTCCAGAGTTGAAGAAACTTATTATGAAATCATCTATTGACATAGTAAATGCCATTAAAAATCCTGATACTATACCAGGTTTTATCTGAGGTAGTATAACCTTTCTTAAAGCATAAAATGGTGTAGCACCTAAATCTAATGCTGCATTCTCTATATTTTCTGGCATCTGTCTTAATTTTGGAAGCACAGAAAGTATTACATAAGGAATACAGAACATTATATGTGCTATAAGCATTGTAAAGTATCCAAAATCAACCTGTAAAAATACAAATAAACTCATAAGAGCCACCCCTGTTACTATCTCTGTATTTAATATTGGCAGGTTGTTTACATTCATCATTATAGCTTTGTTTCTAGGTCTCATCTTATTTATACCTATTGCACTTAAAGTCCCTACTATTGTAGCTATTATTGAAGAAATTATAGCTATAGTAACTGTATAATAAAGTGCTGTCATTATCGCCTCATTTTGGAATAATCTCACATACCATTTAGTTGTGAATGCTCCTATATGTCCCATTGATCTCGAATCACTGAAAGAGAATACTATTAGGGCAAATATCGGTATATATAGGAATAAGAAAACTAAAAACATATATATATCAGAAACTATTTTTATCTTCTTTTTGTTTTTGTTCATTATATAACCATACCCCCTTCTCCGCTTCCGTCGTCCATCTTAGACATTATACTCATTGAAATTAATATTACTATCATAAGGAATATTGAAATTGCAGAACCAAAGTTCCAATCCCCTACAACTGTAAACTGCTGTTCTATTAAATCCCCGATTAGCATTGTTTTTCCTCCACCAAGAAGTCTTGATATAGCAAATGATGTTATTGATGGCATGAATACCATTGTTATGCCAGAGAAAACTCCAGGTAAGCTAAGTGGGAATATTATTTTTCTAAATACTGTAAAATTATTAGCTCCTAAATCGTGAGCTGCATCTATTAAATCGTGATCCATTTTTGATAATGAAGTGTATATAGGTAATACCATAAATGGTAGGAAATTATAAACCATACCTAATAACACTGCAAATGGAGTATATAAAATAGAACGATATTCTATGCCAAATAATCCTAAAAAGCTACTTAATAATCCGTTCTGTCCTAGGATTGATGCCCAAGAATATGTTCTAAGTAGGAAGTTCATCCACATTGGAAGTATAAATAAAAGTATTAAAGTTCCTCTTTTACTTATTGGCGCTTTAGATATAATATATGCAACTGGATAACCTATTAATATACAAGCTAAAGTAGCTCCTCCAGATATTAATATAGATCTCCAAAATACTGATAAATATATAGGATCTAAAACTGATTTGAAGTTATCAAGAGTAAAAACGATTTCTCCGTTGACTTCTTTTGTAAAACTGTAATAAACTACTAGGAATAATGGAATTACTACGAAAATGGCACTCCATACTATATATGGATAAGCAAATTTTGATTTTGAATTCTTAATTTTCATCATCTTCACCAGCTTCTATTTCGACTTTTTTCATTATATGTATATCCTCAGGATATATGTATATTCCTAGTTCTGTTCCTACTTCTGCATACCGAGTGTTGTGAAGTAGCCAAGTTCTTCCATTTTCTTCTAATTCTATTTCGTAGTGTACTCCTTTAAATATTACAGATGTTACTTTTCCTACTATCATACCATCTTGTGGTTTAACCATTTTTATATCTTCTGGTCTTATAACAACTTCTATTTCTTCGTTCTTTTCAAATCCTTTATCAACACACTCGAATTCTCTATCAGCAAAAACAACTCTGAAATCTTCAAGCATAACACCAGGGATTATATTACTTTCCCCTATAAACTTAGCAACAAATGAGTTTTTAGGTTCATTGTATATATCTACTGGGTTGCCCATCTGCTGTATTTTACCTTTGTTTAAAACTACTATAGTATCAGACATACTAAGTGCTTCTTCCTGGTCATGTGTTACAAATATAAATGTTATACCTAATTTTTTCTGTATTCTTTTAAGCTCTACCTGCATTTCCTGTCTTAATTTTAAGTCAAGTGCTCCTAGAGGTTCATCAAGAAGAAGAACTTTAGGCTCGTTTACAACAGCTCTTGCTATTGCTATTCTCTGCTGCTGTCCACCTGATAAAGAATCTATTGCTCTATTTTCAAATCCTTCAAGTGCAACAAGTTTTAAAACTTCTTTAACTTTTTTATCTATTTCATCTTTTGGAACTTTTTTTATCTTTAATCCAAATGCTACGTTTTCGTAAACATTCATATGTGGGAATAGTGAATATTTCTGGAAAACAGTATTTACATGTCTTTCATTTGGAGGTAGGTCGTTTATTTCCTTACCTTCAAATATTACACTACCTGCATCAGCCTGTTCAAAACCAGCTATTATTTTTAATAATGTTGTTTTACCACATCCTGATGGCCCTAATAATGTTAAAAACTCGTTTTTCTTTATATCAAGATTAAATTTATCTAATACTACGTTATCTCCACCATATACTTTATGTATTCCTCTTAGTTCTATTATGTTTTCTGTCAAAGTATAACACCTCTCTCCTCAAAATTAAATCAAACATATTAATCACAAAATAATACTTATTAAAAATTATAATTGCACTACTTTCTCAAATTTAGAAAGTAGGTGGTGTACTTACCCAAAGTACTTTGGCCACTGTCTTACCTTCATTAGATAAGAAGTGTTTTGCTCTAGGCTTAAAGTAGAAACTCTCTCCTTTTCTAACTTTAAGTTTTTTCTCACCTAAGTGAAGAAATACAGAACCTGCAAGTACATATCCAAATTCCTCTCCTTCGTGAGGTTTTTCTTCTTTGTACTGACCTCCAGGCTGTATAGTAACTATTACCGGCTCCATCTCATTTTTCTGTGAGTTTGGAACTAACCATTTAAATTCGTATTTTAATTCTTCGTCCTCTGTTTCAAACATATCGTCCTTAACGAATACTATCTTTTCGCTCTCTGTATCATTAAAGAATTCCTTTAAGTTTGTCCCAAGTATTTCTAATATATCTATTAAAGTAGCTATAGATGGCGACGTTAAATCATTTTCTAGCTGAGATATAAATCCCTTTGAAAGTTCGCATCTGTTAGCTAACTCTTCTTGGGTGAGCTGCTTTTCTATTCTAAGTCTTTTAATCTTTTTACCTATTTCCATTTTCATTTACCTCTGTCTATATATAAATTTTTACTAAACTCTAAGTTTATCGTTTCTAAACTACAACAATTAGATATTATAAACAAAAAGTTTATTTTTTTCAAGGCTTATTTTATTTTTTGTTACAATTTGTTTTATTTTTTATAATCGGCTTTTTTCAATGTATTCAATACTATGCCAAAACCATTAGTCAATATTAATATTTTTAAAGTTTAGTATTAGTATATTTATTTTTAAAAAATTTGCAAGGTAAGCCTATTTTAATATTTTGTGTAGGATTCTTTGTATTATCAATTTGGGAATATTTTGTTGGA
>URRU01000113.1 GCA_900550335.1 uncultured Clostridium sp.
TTTTTTCTGAAAAAATAATATGATTTTTTGCGTTGCTCTCTACACTGTTTTTTTTTGAAAAAACAAAAAAGCGTACGGGAACGGAAATGTACGCTTTTTTGTTTTTTCAAAAAATAAATCAAAAAAATTTCAATTTAGAGTTAGAAATTATACAACAAACCTTTTTTAAAGTTAGATAATAAAATAGTATTGTGAGTAAAAGAGATTAACAAAGTAAAAAAGAAAAGGTTTTTTATAGTAAAAAAATATGTTAAAATTATATATAGTTTTAATGAATCTTAAAAACAAATTAACTTTATATTGGAGGATATGTGATGAGCAGACTTATACTTACAACACCAAACAGTGCTCAGAAAGTAGTAGACGGTCTTTATAAAGACTTAGAAAGAAGATTAGATGCTGGACCATCAGCACTATGTCCAGTTGATTTATCTTTATCTTTTTTAACTATGTGTCACGCCCAGTCTTGTGGAAAATGTGTTCCATGTAGAGTTGGACTTGAACAGTTAAAAGCACTATTAACAGACGTTTTAGAGGGAGAAGCAGATTTAGAAACTATAGACTTAATAGAAAAAACAGCTAAAGTTATAGTAAATTCTGCTGATTGCGCAATAGGATACGAAGCAGCTAGAATGGTTCTACAGGGAGTTCAGGGCTTCAGAGATGATTACGTTTCTCATATAGAACATGGAGTATGTTCTCAGTCATTCAAAGACCAGGCAGTTCCTTGTGTTGCTCTATGTCCAGCAGGAGTTGATATTCCAGGATATATAGCACTTGTTAGAGAAGGAAGATACCGGGATGCAATAAGATTAATAAGAAAAGACAACCCGTTCCCAACAGCTTGTGCTCTTGTTTGTGAACATCCATGTGAAGCAAAATGTAGAAGAAACATGATAGACGATGCTATAAATATAAAAGGTATAAAAAGATTTGCAGCTGATAATGCAGGAGTTGTTCCAGCTCCAGAATGTGCACCATCAACAGGTAAAAAAGTTGCAATAGTAGGTGGAGGACCAGGAGGTCTTACTGCTGCATACTTCTTATCATTAATGGGACACAAAGCAGTTGTTTTCGAAAAAGAACAGAAATTAGGAGGAATGCTTCACTTCGGTATACCAGAATACCGTCTACCAGAAGCAAGACTTCATGAAGATATAGACGCTATATTATCTACAGGAGTAGAAGTTAAATACGGCGTTAATATAGGAAAAGATGTTACATTAAAAGAATTACAGGATGAGTACGATGCAATGTTCATAACAATAGGTGCTCAGCTTGACAAAAAACTTAACATGGAAGGTGAAGACAGCGAAGGAGTTATATCTGCTGTTGAAATGCTTCACAATATAGGTTTAGGTGAAAAACCAGACTTTAGAGGTAAGAGAGTTGCTGTTATCGGTGGAGGTAACGTTGCAATGGATGCTGCTAGAACTTCAATAAGATTAGGTGCAGACGATGTTAAGATAGTTTACAGAAGAAGAAAAGATGATATGACAGCTCTTCTTGAAGAAATAGAAGGTGCAGAAGCAGAAGGATGCGAACTTGTTACACTTCAGGCTCCAGCTAGAGTTGAAGCTGATGAAGATGGAAAAGTTGTTGCACTTTGGACTCAGCCTCAGTTAATAGGAAAAGTTGATAGAGGTAGACCAAAACCAGTAAAAGCTAACTTACCAGAAGAAAGAATAGAATGTGATATAGTAATAGTTGCTATAGGACAGAATATAGATTACAAAGACTGTGAAGACTTCGGTATACCAACTAAATGGGGTAACTTAATATCTTTAGATGATACTTCAATAAAAGGAATGCCAGGAGTATTTACAGGTGGGGACTGTGCAACAGGACCAGCTACTGTTATAAAAGCTATAGCTGCAGGTAAAACAGCTGCTGCTAATATAGACCAGTATCTTGGATTCAACCACAAAATAGAATGTGATGTAGAAATACCACAGCCTAGATTAGAAAATAAACCAGCTTGTGGTAGAGTTAATATAACTGAAAAACCAGCATCAGAAAGAAAAACTAACTTTGAAGAAGCTGAATGTGGCATGACTTGTGAAGGAGCTATGCAGGAAGCTTCAAGATGTTTAAGATGTGATAAATTCGGTTACGGAATATTCAGAGGAGGTAGAGTAGAGAGATGGTAAGACTAACAATAGATGGAATAGCAGTAGAAGTACAGGAAGGTACTAAAATACTAGATGCAGCTGCTCAGGCTGGAATAAAAATACCTACTCTTTGCTTCCTAAAAGATATAAATGAAATAGGTGCTTGTAGAGTATGTGTTGTTGAAGTTGAAGGATGCGACCAGTTAGTTGCAGCATGTAACAATGTTGTAGAAGAAGGAATGGTTATACATACTAACAGTCCAAAAGTAAGAGAAACAAGAAGAGTAAATGTTGAGTTAATATTATCTCAGCATGATTGTAGATGTGCTACATGCGTTAGAAGTGGAAACTGTGAATTACAGACAATTTCTAATGATTTAGGAATAATAGATCTTCCATACAATCAGAAATTCAAGAAAAAACCTTGGAACAAAGATTTCCCACTTATAAGAGACTCATCAAAATGTATAAAATGTATGAGATGTGTTCAGGTATGTGAAAACGTACAGAATACTAGAATATGGGAAGTTGGAAACACTGGTTCAAGAACTGATGTAGTGGTTTCTTTAAATAGAAAAATAGAAGAATCTGACTGTGCACTTTGCGGTCAGTGTATAACTCACTGTCCAGTAGGGGCTTTAAGAGAAAGAGACGATGTTGATAAAGTATTTGATGCTTTAGCAGATCCAGAAAAAATAACAGTAGTTCAGGTTGCTCCAGCAGTTAGAGCAGCTTGGGGAGAATCTTTAGGACTTGAAAGAGAATCAGCTACAGTTAAGAGATTAGTTGCAGCTCTTAGAAAAATGGGATTCAACTACATATTCGATACAACATTCAGTGCCGACCTTACAATAATGGAAGAAGGTAGCGAATTTGTTGAAAAACTTAAAAATAAAGAAAATAATAAATTCCCAATGTTTACATCATGCTGTCCAGGTTGGGTAAGATATATGAAATCTCATTACCCAGATATGGTAGATCTTTTATCTACTTCAAAATCTCCACAGCAGATGTTCGGGGCTATAGCTAAATCATACTATGCAGAATTATTAGATGTTTCTCCAGATAAGATATACTCAATATCTATAATGCCTTGTATAGCTAAAAAACATGAATGTGATATACCAACAATCAATGATACAGAAGCTGACAAAGATGTAGATGTTGTTATAACAACTAGAGAAGTTGATAGAATGATAAGAGCAGAACATATAGATGTTGCAAATCTTGAAGAAGAAGAATTTGATATGCCACTTGGTGTAGGTACAGGTGCCGGAGTTATATTCGGAGCTACAGGTGGTGTTATGGAAGCAGCATTACGTTCAGCATACTACCTAGTAACTGGTGAAAACCCAGATCCAGATGCATTCAAAGAAGTTAGAGGAATGGACGGATGGAAAGAATCTCAGATAGAAATAAACGGAACTGTTGTTAAGACTGCTGTTACAAGTGGGCTTAAAAACACTGATAAATTAATACAGGCTATAAGAAATGGCGAAGTTGAATATGACTTTGTTGAAGTTATGGCTTGTCCTGGTGGATGTTCAGGTGGTGGAGGTCAGCCTATACATTTAGGTCAGACTTCTAACAGAGTAGATAATCTTTATAAATTAGATAAAGAAGCTAATTTAAGATTCTCTCATGAAAACCCATCAATAGTTAAGGTTTATGAAGATTATTTAGGAGCTCCAATGTCAGAAAAAGCTCATAAACTACTTCATACTGATCATGAATCTTGGGATATGCCTTTATCTCCAAAATTTGATTAATTTTATATAGGAAAAATGAGCTGCTGCAAAAAATTGTAGCGGCTCTTTTTATGCTTAAAATTGGAATGATTATATTTTTAGCGAAAATTTAGCAAGAAACCTAGAGATTATATTTTACTCCAGGCTTCGAACTTTGCTTTTTTCAAGCGGAGCTATAAGTTATTAGAGATTTTTGTTAATAAATGAAGAAAGCTCGGATGTAGGAAAAACATCCGAGCCTTCTTTTGTTGGTTATATTTTAAAAGGTTAATTTTGCAATCATATTAATTAATTACTAAGTATGTGACTTTTAAATCACGATTATATATTTACATTTTAAAAAGTTTAAAATTTGTTATAAAAAATTTTAAAAGTTATTGTCAAAAGATTAAAATCTTTTTATTTATTTTTTGATTTTTCTTATAAGCATCATTCCTACAGATCTTAATGCAGCATCTGTACAATGGAATACTGGTACTTTAAGCTGAGGAGCACAAGACATTACAGTGTTTGAACAGTCTGTACAGTTACTTATAAGTATAGCTTCTGCACCAGCTCTCTTTAAGTTCATAACTTTCTGAACCTGTCCTGGACAGTGTCCTGGGTTTTCACATTTACGAGAACCGTTTTTCATTTCTATAGCCTGTTTACAGTATTCTACACCAACTATTTCTTTAGCGCCCATACTTTCAGCTAACTGTTCTAGTCTTTCTTTGTTTCCACCACAAGCACAAACTAGAAGTCCCATTTTTTCAGGAGCTTTCCAGAATGGATTAGTAACTATTATACCACCTGTAGTTTTAACAACTGGAGAATCTAAAGTAGTTCTCTTTCCAGTGAAAGGTCCACCCATTATTATTTCTCCGTATTCTTCAGTAGCTAATCCGCCAGCTCTTTCTATCATTTCGCCAACAGTAGTACCTATTGGAACATTTCTGAATGTTTTTATGTTGTCGCCGTTTATTAAACCAGCAACAGTCATATCTTTGTCTATTAGAGGCTTTTTGAACTCTATAGCTTCCTGTATTCTATATAATGTTTCAAGGTTTATAACTATTGCATCAGCTGCAAGAGGTAGATCAGTTACGTTTAATAAAGTACCTAATGCTTCTCTTATTAAAGCTCTTTCTTCGCCCATTGGGTACATGTTTTCAAGGCCATGTATAGTTATGTTATCGCAGTCTATAGCAGCTTCAAGTTTAGCTATTTCTTCTGTATGTAAGCTTTTTATACCTATTATAGCTTTTTCTGCATTAACCATATCCATTACAGTTTTAACGCTTTTTACTACGTATTCAGCGTTTTCGTTTATATATCTCATATTGTGATCAAGTATTGGTTCACATTCAGCAGCATTTATAAGAAGTACGCCACCTTTTTCGAATGGTTTACCAAGTTTTACGTGAGTAGGGAATCCTGCTCCACCAAGTCCAACTATACCAGCTTCTCTTACTAGGTCTATTGGTTCAGTTGAAGTTAATTCAACGAATTTGTCGTCCTGTTCTTCGTTAGCTTTTATAGTTATTTTTTTATCATCTATTGATTCTACAACTCCGTAGATACTAGCGTGTATATTCTGTCCAAGTTTTCCTTCAGGACATTTAGCTATAAGCTGTCCTCTTTTTACTTCGTCGCCAACAGCAACAACTGGTTCACTAGGTGCTCCAACACCCTGGCTAAGTAAAAAATCGTAATTTATCTGCATGTGGAATAATCCTCCTTAGTGTTCTTCAAATGAACCGATACACTGGAAAAACAGAAACAACAATGATAAGCAATTTTATAATGTTAGTTGGGGATTAACACTAAATGAAAATAGTTTAATCATACTTGTTTTTAAAAATGCTAAAAAATATAGCAAATCAAATACTTCTATATGAAGGATGGCTATATTTAAAAACTATAGTATGCATTTTTAATACAGATTATCAATAAATATAAAATAAAATCTATATAAAGATAGAATCCATTAAATATTAAATCTATAAAATATAGAATATAGATTTAAATGTAATAA
>URRU01000114.1 GCA_900550335.1 uncultured Clostridium sp.
CAATTTCGCCCCCTTCGTTTCTTCTGTGTAATTCTGCATATATTGCATCTAACATTGCTATTCCAAAACTTTTTTCCTGGTTGTTTAGATTTATGTATTCTGCAACTATATTAAGCATCAAATCTTCTACACTTCTTTCTATATTAAAAGCTGCTTCAACTGCATCTTGTCCGAAATCTATTATCTTTTTATATTCCGCTTTATTTTCCACCTGTAACACCGCCTAATTCTGCTAATAAATCTAATAGCCCCATATTTTCCACGTTTAACTCTATTGTTGCTATTTCTTCTTTTATTTCTGTTGCCGTTTTTAGAACTAATTCTTCCATTACTCTAAATCCTCCATGTATAATCTTGGGATGTTGTATTCTTCGCAAATCTTATGTTCTACACTACAACCTGCATAATCACCCCAATTATCCTGGAACACAACTAAATCTGCATCTGCTAATGCTTGTATAGAAAATCCTAAACAACGTACTCTTTCTTTATTTATTTCAGCTTCACTTAATTCGCCTACTATATCTTTGTTATCTATTATTATGTTGTTTATTATTTCAACTTTTTCACCTTTTTTGTCGAATGCTAATATTGTTCTTGCTGCCATTCTTTTTCTTTCAACTGCAATTTCTTTATCTGTTTTCCCTCTCATTCCCTGGCTTATATATACATTCATCTTTATTCTTCCTCCACAACTGCATAAAATTCAGTACCACCACAATTCCAACAAGCAACTACTTTTTCTTCTTTTATCGTTTCAAATGTTTCTGGATTTATTTCAGTACTTTTTCTAATCCATCCATTTGTTGCTAAAAACACATCTACTAAATCTGTAGTTTCCTTGCAATCTGTACACTTTAATTTTGTTATTTTCATATTTCACCTATATTCCAGGAACTGTTACATCCCTTAACTCATCTACATCCAAATCTCTAATAAGCTTTACCGCAGTTTCCTTTGTTCTTATCTCTCTATTTATTGCTATATCTTTCAGTACTTTCATCTTTTCCCTACCTACAGGGCAAAATCTACATCTATCTACACTTTTAATCTTTCCAAATACTGTTCGATTTTTTCTACTCTTAGCAATAGCACATAAAGGATCCTTACATTCAGATACATTAATATCCAACATATTTATCAGTCTTTCGCTATTCTCTATATTCCAAAGTTCTTCAAGTTCTGCAACATTTACCCTATCGTTTCTCTGTACGGCTTTTAGGATAAAGTCCCATTTCTTAAAATGTAACTCTTTAGCTGCTTTCACTAGTTCCCAATGCTTTTCATTACTATCTATTCTGCTATGGTTCATTTTTGCCATTTCTTCGCTTTCTATATTAAAAGCACTTAATCTAACTTCTGGTGCATATTTGCTTTCCTCTATTGCTTCCTGTAGTTCTTCCATTTCTTCACTTAGTACTTCTTTTTCTTCTGGTGCTTCTTTTTCTATCTGCTCTACCCTAATATCTAGGATGCATCCGTTCACCTCATACACACCTTCCAGGCTTAGTATGTCTTTTAACTCTACTAGTTCCATTCTTTCCCCCTCCTTCTAATATGTAAGTTCCACGTGTTCCCCTTTTATTATGTAAAGAACACCACAATTGTTTTCGTAAGCATCAAAACAATCTTCTAATGTTTCTTCGTAGCTCTCTATCTGCATTGTGTTTAAATTTAAGCATCCATATTTTTCTTCTTTTGGTGTTTGTTTTTCCATAAAATCATTTTCATTTAAGAAAATTAATATACCTTCTGCTTCATTTTTGTAATAATCTACAACTAATATATCTCCTACTTCCACATTTTCTGGATGTGGAAAACTTATTTTAGAATCTATTTTCATTTTTAATTTCCTCCTGCCATTCTCCATTTTTCATAACTTATTCTGTCTATCCTATAATCTCTACCTACTCTAGCTATTTCAAACAAATGTTGCTTTTCTGCTCTCCTTGCCAAATCCCTGGCATAAATAATAGTAGATTGTAGATATTCAGCAAACTGTTTAATTGTCATATATTCACGTTTGTCATATGTGTTATTTGATTGGAATTTTTTTACTAATACATCTATATCATCTCTTTCAGATATAGCTGCTAGTAAATCATTCAAGTTGCTATTAACTATCAAGGCTTTTTCAAATTCTGTCATTGTTTCCCCTCCTATCTTTTTACTTTGTATTTTTCCTTTTTATAGCTTATTTTTAGATTTAATAAGTTATCCATAAACTCACCTAATACATCCATGCATCCGTCTACTTGTTCTATTTCTTCTTTTGTTAGAACTCCATCTTTTAGTGCTTCTAGTAGAATATTTATTGCACCTTTCAAATTTTCCATACTTGCTACTGTCATTACAGATGCTTTAAAAATATCTCCCGATATTGTTTTCTTATCGAATAATATTTCACCTATCGGACATTTGTTTTTACAAAAATCTTCTATTAGATAAGGTGCTTGGTAAAATTCGGCCATTCTAACTACTTCTTCTGGATAAGGATCTTTTTTATTATTCTCTATTGCTAATAATCTTCTTCTTTCAATTCCTACTTGCTCTGCTGCTATCTCTCTATTCTTGCAATCTTTAAATTCAGATGCTTCTAATCTAGCTTCGTAATAAATATTCCCTATTGCTTTAACTGCTTGCTTAGGCATCTTTATCACCACCAAAGAAGAACTCATTCATAGATATTTCTGGAAATCTTTCATTGAATGCTTTCATAAAGTTATAGCTTGGTCTCCTTTCAGCTCTTTCTAATTGACCTATATAAGCTTTTACATAACCTAATTCTTCGGCAAATTCTTGTCTTGTTTTTCCTAAACTCTTCCTAAGATTTTTTATATTTTTTGCTATATTTTCATACATATTTCATCACCTTTAAAATTTTTATAAATTTTTTTCAAGTATATTAGAGTACTGTTTGACTATAATCTAGTAATCAAAAAATTACCTTTGAGCTATATAGACTATATTTTTATTAACTTATTCACAATTTGACTTTTATTTATTATCTTGATATATTACAAGCACGCCACAAAAATATTATTTTTGGCTATTAAAAAACATTGTGTTTATATTTTCCTCTGGAAATCTTTTATTAAATTTCTCTAAAAAATAATATGTTGGATTAGCACATCCATACTCTATATTTTTTAGATAACTTTCACTGACACCTATTTCTTCTGCTAATTGTTTGAGTGTCATTTGCTTTTGCTTTCTAAAGTTTTTTAAATTTACGCAATGACTAGGTAACTCTTTCATTGCTTTCACCTCCCATAAACTTTTTTAATATTTTTATTGAAAGGAGTTGTTACTTATGAACAACCTATTTAATACTGATTTTTTATACAGTGATGCTGAATTAAAACCTTTTAGAGATGCTTGTTTCCCTTTTAATGTTTTTCGTGGAAATATCCTAATTGGAAAAATTTATGCTGTTCACTGTTCAAATGATTACAAGGATTCTCTTCAATCTATAAGATTAAATTCAGAACCAGTTGTCCCCATAAAACCTGGTGATGTACTTGTTCAAGAAATCAATGAAGAAAAATTCATTGTTGAATCTTTAAGACCAATAGATCCTTCTTATCACGAATGTATAATCAAATATAAAACTAATAATTCTTCTGATTCTGGTACTACTTTTAATATTTCCACTGTATCTGGTAATTCAGTTATCGGAAATCAAAATACTGTAAATATAAACCAATCTTGTACCCTTGAAGATATATCTAAGTTGCTTGAATCTCTTAATATATCTAGTTCCGAATCAGAAGAATTAATACAAGCTTTAAAAAACCTTGAAAATACTGATTCTACTGTTCCTGTAAGAGGAATCCTCGCAAAATTTTCTGACCTCATGAATAAACATCATGAGCTCATCGTGGCGATTGGCGGATGGGCTGTAGAATTGATGAAAGCTAAATAGTCTCAAATCGCTATCTTTATTTACTATTGCCTTTTCCATTTCATATAAGAAACTAGCCATTAACCGCAACCCTTGACACTCTCTTTCTAGGGTTGCTACTTTTTTCTCTAGCTCTTCTATTTTCTTTACATATTCTTCAAAAGATTTTTCTTTTTCCTGCTTCATATCTTTCATTTAAACATCTCTCCTTTTCTAATCTTTCAAGGCATCTTTTACAATTTTTAAAACTGTATCATCTAGGCTTGCTAAGAATATCCTTATTAACGTAACTTCCAGGGATAGTTTCTTTAATTTGGAATATTCTTCTTTATAGTAGGTTGCTTCTATGTACTCCGACATTCTTTTTGCGTGTAGATTGGTTAATTTCTTTACTACTTTTCTTTTTATTTTTAGTACATCTTTTTCAACCAATTCTATTAGCTCTGTTCTTATATCTAAATCAAATAAATCTTTTTCGATTTCTGTTTCTTCACCTTTTAACATCTTTTCTATTTCTATAGCATTTTTATCTACTTCTTCATTTAGTTTGTCTGTGTATTCTGTTATATTTCCTAGTACTTCTTCTAATTCATTTAATCCCACTATAGGATTTTGTTTTTCTGTGTTTGTGATAACTTCTGGCTTTATTGTCATTGCTAAGTCCTCCCTTTGTAACTTTTTATAAATTAATTTGCGCTGCGTTGTAATTTATTTCTTATACATTTTGTGTAAAAATTATATTATAGTTATTTTAGACATTTCGTCCAATTTAATCAGAAAAAAATTTCATCTATTTTAGCTTCTGGGAATACTGTTTTAAATTTTTTTAAAAAATTATAACTTGGATTTCTCGTTCCCTTTTCAATTTTTCTATAATAAGATAGGGTAACACCTAGTTTTTCAGACATTTCGGTTGGAGTGAATGATTTTTTTAGTCTGAAATCCACAAGAGTTTTCATTTTTATCCCTCCTCTCTAAATTGGACGTTTTGTCCTTTCTTTAATTTTATTATATTACCCATTTTGTCCAATGTCAATTATTTTTTGGACTTTATGGCTATTTTATTTTTTAATTGGACAATTTGTGCTATCTTTTAATAAAGAGGTGATTTTATGAATTTTGGAAATAGATTGATAGAACTAAGAAATGAATTTAATTTAGATAGAGATGAACTTGCAAATGCATTAAATATATCATATTCTTCATTATCAAAATACGAAACTAATAAAAGGTTTCCTTCTCAAGAATTACTTATATCAATAGCAAATTACTTTGGTGTTTCTATTGATTATTTATTAGGTCGTACTGATATAAGAAATTATGAAGAATACACTATTGCTGCTCATACAGATGATAGAACACAACAACTTTCGGATGAAGATAGAAAACAATTAGATGATTTTATTGATTTCCTAATCGCTAAGTCTAAAAAGGATGAATAATTTAGATAGACTTTTTGATTTAGCTGCTAGTGAAAATATCTTCATCCATTTTGTAGCTGAAATACCTTGTTACAAGGCTGATGCTCTTTTCGTGGCTAAAGATAGTTGTAGAATGATATTGATTTTAGAAAAATTAAAAAATAATGTTTCTCGTTTAACAGAAGTTTTAGCTGAGGAACTTGGGCATTATTTTACAAGTACAGGTGTAAATTTTTGCCCTACAAATTACTTTGAAAAATTAAATATAGATAAATGTGAAAATAAAGCTCTTAAGTGGGCATGTGATTTTTTAATTCCTGAGGATGAATTAAAAAAATATGTTTTAAGGAATTTTTATAATGATTCTTTTGATTTGATTTCTGAGGATCTAAATGTTAGTAGGGATATGTTAATCCAAAAATTCTACTTTTTATCTTTAAAATCTGATTTTTTAAAAGTAGATAAAAATAAGCAAGCCATTGAACAAAGAGTGGAAAAGACT
>URRU01000115.1 GCA_900550335.1 uncultured Clostridium sp.
AAAATGCAGTCCATGCTATACATAGCAAATTCTGTTGCTAGTTTAATATCTAAATTTGTTGAAAATGTCATATATATGATATAATAATATAATGTTGATTTTGATAATTTACTTTGAAAATGTTAAATATTATAATTTTAGAAAAGAAAAGGAGTGATATTTTTGGCGAGTTTGAAAAATAAGAAAAAAAGAAAAAAGAAGCAGAAAATAAGATTTAACTCAGAATATCATAATCTGATAACTATATTTTTAGGGATATTCCTTCTATATAGCTTAAATTCGAATTCTATGGGATGGATACCTCAGTTTATGCAAAATATTTTTAAAGGCTTATTTGGGGGACTTTCTATATTCATACCTATTCTACTTATATTAACAGGAATTTTAGGATTTATGGATGGAAATGAATACATTTACAGATTTAGAAAAACAAAAGTTTATTATTTAGTAATATTATTTGTATTTGTATTTGTATTCTACGGGTTATTAAATGCAAACAGTATAGTTGTAAGCAGCCCATTTGAAAAGAGCATGATGACAGAGATAATGCATCAAGGAGTAACAGGAAATGGATGCGGTCTCATATCTACAGTTATCGTATATTATATGTGTAAAATATTTGGTACAGTAGGTGCTTGGTTAATTACTATATTTGCACTTATTATAAGTATAGTGTATGTATGCAATGTATCAGTTAGCGATATGTTCAAAAGATTTAAAGCAACTAAAAATAGTGGATTATCGCTTAGAGAAAGATTTAGCAAAATGAAAGATTCTGCAATCAATCTAGTAACAGATGAAGTAGATGAAATGGACGATAAAACTATGATTGCTAGAGATGCAAGTGATGATAAAAAAGGAATGTTTGGAAGCTTAAAGGATAAATTCAATAAATCTGAGGAAGAAGATTTTGAGGAAGAAGAATTTAATGATGATAAGACTATAAAAATAGTTGGATTCAATAAAGCTGAGGACGATTACTTAGAAATACTTGAAGGAACTCAGAGTATGTCAGAACTTGATGTATTAAAAGAGCTACAAAATCAGGAAAGAGAGCCTAAAGAAGATGTATTTAGAAGGGATAACACTCCTTCAAATGAAGATGTAAAAACATATAATAAAATATTTGAAGATGAGCCTGTAAATACAACTTCTGCTGTTAGTCCTAAGACTATGGAATCAACTATGCCATTTGATTCGGCTTTAGATAATGAAAAATATAAAAATTACAAGATTCCACCAGTAACTCTTTTAAATAAAGTAAATAAAAAATCAAATGAAAATGTAAAAAAATCAGTTATAAAAAATGCTGGTTTATTAGAAAAAACTCTTTCTGATTTCGGTGTAGAGGCAACTATAAGTCAGGTTACAGTAGGACCTACAATAACAAGATATGAAGTTCAGCCAAAGCCTGGTGTAAAAGTTAGTAAAATAGTAAATTTAACTGACGATATAGCACTTAGTTTAGCAGCTAGAAGTATAAGAATAGAAGCTCCTATACCAGGTAAGAATGCTATAGGGATAGAAGTTCCAAATGAAGAAACTCAGATGGTTGGAATAAGAGAAATAATAGAAAGTAAGGAATTTAAAGATTTTAAATCTCCTCTTGCTATGGGGCTTGGAAAAGACGTTTCTGGTAAGATATTTGTAAGTGATATAGCTAAGATGCCACATCTTTTAATCGCAGGTTCAACAGGTTCCGGTAAGAGTGTGTGCGTAAATACACTTATAAACAGTATATTATTCAAAGCAAAACCAGATGAGGTTAAATTACTTCTAATAGACCCTAAAGTAGTAGAACTTTCTAACTACAATGGTATACCACATCTTCTAATACCAGTTGTAACAGATCCATCTAAAGCAGCAAATGCGTTAAATTGGGCGGTTACAGAAATGAATAGAAGATATAAAGCATTTAGCGATACAGGTGTTAGAGATATAAAAAGCTATAATGAAAAGGCAGAAGAAAAAATGCCTAGCATAGTTATTGTAATAGACGAGTTAGCTGACCTTATGATGACTTGTGCAAAAGAAGTTGAGGATTATATATGTAGATTAGCTCAGAAGGCTAGAGCTGCTGGTATGCACCTTGTTATAGCAACGCAGAGACCTTCTGTAGACGTAATAACAGGTGTAATCAAGGCTAATATACCTTCAAGAATAGCATTTGCAGTTTCTTCTCAGACAGATTCAAGAACAATACTTGATATGGGTGGAGCAGAAAAACTTCTTGGAAAAGGAGATATGTTATTCTACCCACTAGGTGCAGCTAAACCAGAAAGACTTCAGGGTGCATTTATATCTGATTCAGAATTAGAAAATGTAATAGAATATGTTAAATCTCAGTTTAAAGATGATGAGGTTAAATATGAAGAAGATATAATAGAAACAATATCTTCTGTAAGAAATATAGAACATGATGATGAAGATGAATTACTTCCAGAAGCAATAGAATTTGTAGTTAATAATGGACAGGCATCGTCATCAATGCTACAGAGAAAATACAAAATAGGATTTAACAGAGCAGCTAGAATGATAGATGCAATGGAAGAAAGAGGTATAGTAGGACAGAACGAAGGTAGTAGACCTAGAAAAGTCCTTATATCTAAAGAACAGTTAGAAGAAATGAAAAAATAATATAAATTTAGATTAAGGTGGATATTACTCCACCTTAATTTTAAAATTGAAAGGAGAATACATGTTAAAAATAGCATTAGAATCCCTAGGATGTTCAAAGAACCTAATGGATGCGGAGATAATGACAGGGATCTTAAAAGAAAAAGGATACGAATTTGTAGAAGAATTTGCTGAAGCAAATATAATAATTGTTAATACTTGCGGATTTATAAGAGATGCAAAACAGGAATCAATAGATACAATAGTTGAATTATCTCAGTTAAAGGAATTTGGAAAACTTAAATATTTAATAGTTACTGGATGTCTAGCACAGAGATATGCAGACGAATTATTAGAAGAAATACCAGAAATAGATGCAATAGTTGGAACTGGTAACTTTATGAACATATCTGAAATAATAGATAGATTAGAAAGTGAAAAAAATGTAACAGAAATAGGAAATATAGAATTTGCATTTGATGAAACTCTACCTAGATACGTATCTACTCCAGAACATATGGCTTATTTAAAAATAGGTGAAGGATGTTCTAACCACTGTACATACTGTATAATACCTAAATTAAGAGGAAAATACAGAAGTAGAAAAATAGAAGATATAGTGGAAGAAGCTAAAACTCTTGCTGCAGAAGGAGTAAAAGAGTTAGTTGTAATAGCTCAGGATACGACTAGATATGGTGAAGATTTATACGGAGAAGCTAAACTTGCTGAGTTATTAGAAGAATTAGCAGGTATAGAAGGTATAAAATGGATAAGAATAATGTACTCTTACCCAGAATCAATAACTGAAAAATTAATAGATGTAATAGCTGCTCACGACAATATATGCAGTTACTTTGATATGCCAATACAGCATGCAAGCAACAGAGTATTAAAAAGAATGAACAGAAGAACATCTAAAGAAGATATAAGAAATAAAGTTGATATGATAAGAAGTAAAATACCAGATGCTGTAATAAGAACTACTGTTATCGTTGGATTCCCAGGAGAAACAGAAGAAGATTTAGAAGAATTAATAGAATTTATGAAAGAAATAAAATTCGATAGATTAGGTGCATTTGCGTATTCAAGAGAAGAAGATACTCCTGCAGATAGAATGGATGGACACATGGACGAGGAAATTAAAGAAGAAAGAAGAGATAGAGTCATGATGGTTCAGCAGGCAATATCTGAGGAAATAAATCAGAAAAGAGAAGATAAAGTATTTGAAGTACTTATAGAAGAAGAGGCTGAAGAAGGCGTATACGTTGGTAGAACTCAGGGAGATGCTGAGGAAATAGACAGTGTTGTATATGTTAATTCTGATGAAGAATTAGAAATAGGTAGCTTTGTAAATGTTTATATAACAGAAGCTATGGAATATGATTTGATAGGAGATGTTGTAGATGAACTTGCCGAATAAATTAACTTTATTCAGAGTATTCCTAATACCGATTCTAGTAGTTGTTATGATGATGGATATACCGTCTAAATTTTTAATAGCTTGTATAATTTTTATAGTTGCATCACTTACAGATATGCTAGACGGTAAAATAGCTAGAAAATACAATCTAGTAACAGATTTTGGGAAATTTATGGACCCATTAGCAGATAAACTATTAGTTATATCTACACTAATATGTATGATAGAAACAGATCTTGCTGCTGGATGGATGGTAATAATAATAGTTGCAAGAGAGTTATCTGTAAGTATTCTTAGAGCAATAGCAGCTGCAGACGGTACAGTTATAGCTGCAGGTAAGAGTGGAAAATGGAAAACTGCGACTCAGATGGTTTCAATAGTTTTATTATTATTTGGGGCACATCTAGGAAATGCGACAATATTAATGGTTGGAAATATTTTATTAATAATAGCTACACTTCTTACTCTTTATTCAGGTTGGGAATACCTATACGGAAATAGACACGTATTTATGAATTCAAAATAATTTAAAATTAATTTAAAGAACTATTACTATTTTGTGATAGTTCTTTTTTTAGCAAAAATTTGTTTAGGTTTAAGTTAAGATGTCAATAAATAAAGTGAAGGCAAATTTTATATATTTTGTATCGTTTTAAAAATAAAAAATTTTTAACGAATCTTATTTATTGACGAGGTTGTTTTTATACGATATAATAAGTATATAAAAAAGATAGAACAAATGTTTGATATATAAATTGAGAGGAGAATCGTGATGAGTGTAGATCAGGAAAAATTAAAAGCCCTTAATGAAGCATTAGGGAAAATAGAAAAAGACTTTGGTAAAGGTTCAGTAATGAGATTAGGAGAAGCTACTTCTCTAGAAATAGATACAATATCTACAGGTTCAATAGGACTAGATATAGCAATAGGTATAGGTGGGCTTCCAAAAGGAAGAATAGTTGAGATATACGGACCAGAATCTTCTGGTAAAACTACAGTTGCACTTCACTGTGTAGCAGAAGCACAGAAAACAGGAGGAATAGCAGCGTTCATAGATGCAGAACACGCATTAGACCCAGTATACGCTAAGGCATTAGGTGTAGATGTAGAAAACCTTATAATCTCTCAACCAGACACAGGAGAACAGGCACTAGAAATAGCAGAGGCTCTTATAAGAAGTGGTGCTATAGACATAATAGTAGTCGACTCTGTTGCTGCACTAGTTCCTAAAGCCGAAATAGAAGGTGATATGGGGGATTCTCATGTAGGGCTTCAGGCAAGACTTATGTCTCAGGCTCTTAGAAAATTAACAGGTTCAATAAAGAAATCTAACTGTGTTGCAATATTCATCAACCAGTTAAGAGAAAAAGTTGGTATAATGTTTGGTAACCCAGAAACAACTACTGGTGGACGTGCACTTAAATTCTACTCTTCTGTAAGATTAGATGTTAGAAAAATAGACACTATAAAACAGGGAGATAAAGTTTTAGGAAGTAGAACAAGAGTAAAAGTTGTTAAAAACAAAGTTGCACCACCATTCAAGCAGGCAGAATTTGATATAATGTATGGACAGGGTATATCTAAAATAGGTGACTTATTAGATATAGCAGCTGATATAGATGTTGTTAAAAAATCTGGTTCTTGGTACAACTACCAGGATGTTAAACTAGGTCAGGGTAGAGAAAATGTTAAAAAATTCTTAGAAGACAATATGGATTTAACTAACGAAATAGAAGCTAAAGTAAGACATTACTATCATTT
>URRU01000116.1 GCA_900550335.1 uncultured Clostridium sp.
ACCCAGCCTAAACCCTTAGCAGGGGCTCCTCTTATAGCCTCTTGAGTACTTCTCCGAATACTCTTTATATTCTACCTTAATAAAGTATATTAGTCAATACATTTAAATATAACAATAAATATTCAATACCTTTATAAAAAATATATTAATAATTTATTAACATTCTATAATTGAATTGTCTTTTTTTAAGGAGTATAATAAAATTGTAACAATTTTTAAAATTTTAAGGGGGAATTATAATATGATTATCTGCACAAAATATTTAATCACAGGTGATGGTAAGACAGTGCTAGAGGATAAAGCTGTTTTAACTGATGAACAAGGAAAAATCAAAAAAATTTCTACAAAAGAAGATTTAATAGCTAACTTCCCTAATGAAGAAGTTAAAGACTTTGGAAATGCTACTCTACTACCAGGACTTTGTGATATGCATGTCCATTTAGGTTATTATTTCTCTCAACCAGATACTTTTAACTACAACGATCAGTTAATTACTATGTTTGCTGTACAGCATGCACAGTCTGCATTTGAAAGAGGTATAACTTCTGTAAGAGATATGACTTCTGCTAGAAAATTATGCTCAACTATGAAATTAGCTGCTGAAAAAGGATATTTAGTACTTCCTCGTATAACTCATGTCGACAATGGTATGTGTATGACTGGTGGACATGGATATGATGATGATATAGCTCAGGTTGATGGACCTTGGGAAATAAGAAAAGAAATAAGAAGACAGGTTAGAGATGGCGCAGAATGGGTTAAAGTTCTAACTACTCATAGAAGCCATATACCAGAATTCACTCAAGAAGAATTAGATGCAGCAGTAGACGAATGCCATAGAAGAGGAATAAAATGCGGTGTTCATGCAGGAACTCATCCTGGAATTCAGATGTGTATAGATGCTGGATTTGATACTATAGAACATGGTACTTTCTTAACATTAGAACAGGCAGAACAGATGGCTAAAAATGGTCAGGCTTGGACTCCAACTATAATGGCATATACTTATTTATATGAAGTTTGCAAAGAAACTTTAGAAAAATATAAAGATTCTCCTGCAAATGACATAGTTATGCAGAAAGAATTAGCAAACTATGAATACTTTGAACCAGCTTATAAAGCATATAGAGATAACTTCAAAAAACTTTACGATACAGGTGTTACAGTATTAGCTGGAACAGATATGGTAATGTATGGTTCTCCACTACTTCCTTTAAATAGAGAACTTCAGTACATGGTTGAATACGGTATAACTCCTGTTCAGGCTATACAGACTGCAACAGAAAACCCAGCAAAAGTTTTAGGTGTTTCTGAATTAAGAGGTCTTGTAAAAGAAGGTCTTGATGCGGATTTACTAGTTGTAGAAGGAAATTTAAGTGAAGATATAACTTGCATAAATAATGTTAAATTTGTCGCTCTTGGCGGTAAAAAAGTATTTGAAGATGGTGTTAGATTTGTTGGAACTAACAAAATGTTTATGTAATTTATTTATAAATTAATAAAGATATAAAAAATGGCTGTCAATAAAATTTGACAGCCTATTTTTATATCTTTTAATTTTTATATCATTTAATTTACTTTTCTTTCATTAATTCCATATATTTCTCTTTTGTTACTATAGTTTTTGCTGTATGAGAATCAGAGCCAAGTACTGTCTTTATTGCATATTTATCAACTAACTCCTTTAAATATCCTGAAATATAAATCTCTCCACAAAACTCTTTTCTAAGTCCAGACACATTAAAATCTAGCTCAAACTCCTTTTCTTTTAATAACTCTATTATTTCAACTAATATTTTTTGCTCACTATAATCGTATTCAAATATTTTACAATACTTCCTAATTAGATTTAAATGTCCAAATCTCTTTGGCTTATACACTCCTAAATCTGACTCAATCGCCATTTTTACAGTTTCATAATATTTTCTATATAATTTATCTATTCCCCAAAAAGAATCCAATAATTTTTTAAACTCTTCCTCACTATAATCTACACAAGAATATCCATAATCAGCTTTTATCATATGAACAGATAATATTGCATCATCTAGCTTATCTCCATATTTTTCAAGCTTTTTCTTTATTTCATATTCAAAACCTTCTATATAATCAACCTCTGTACCAACATTTATTTTTATTTTATCCTTGTACTTTTGTTGAATATATTTTGCCTCTTTTAAATAACTATCAAATTCTTTATCTGTAGGAGCACTATCTTTTTTAGGTGATGGATCTTCAAATCCATCAGGTAATGGAAAATGCTCTGTAAAACTTATTTCATCATATCCGTTTTTTAAAGCTATTTCTACGTATTCTTCAAAAGAATCTTTTGTCCCATGTGGGCAATAATGTGAATGTACATGGCCATCTCTCATAGATTTCACCTCAATTTTTTATTTGAATTATCTCTCTATACCTGCCATTTCTAGAATTTTAGGTATATTTTTTTCTGCACCGACAGACATTATATGAACACCATCACATAAATTTTCTTCTTTTAATTGTTTTATAAATTCTGCAGCTATTTTCATTCCTTCTTCTCTATAATTTTCCTTGCCGACTTTTTCCATTCTTTCTATTATATGTTCTGGAACATCCACTCCAGGTATATTTTTATTTAGAAATCTAGCCATTCCTGGTGATTTAAGAGGAATAACTCCTATTAGAACCTTGCATTCAAAGTTTTTAGTTCTATCCCTAAATTCTCTAACTGTCTCTATATCAAAAACGGCCTGAGTCTGGAAAAACTTTGCTCCAGCAGCTATTTTTTTAATCATTTTTATAATTTGAATCTCAATAGGTACAAATCCTGGAGATACTGCAGCACCCATATAAAACTTCGGATGTCCTTTTAATTCATTGTGGTTCATATCTCTTCCAAAAGATATATATTCTGCTGCTTTTAAAATATTTATACTGTCTAAATCGAATACATTTTTAGCTTGTGGGTGGTCTCCTTTGCTAGTGTGGTCTCCTGTTATAGCAAATAAATTTTCTATACCAAGTATACCAGCAGATAGAAGTTCACCCTGAATTGCTATTCTATTTCTATCTCTCCCTGTCATTTGAAGAACTGGCTCTATTCCATTATCTTTTAAAATCTTACAAATTACAAGTGATGTAGACCTAACCACAGCTGATTGAAAATCAGTAACATTAACCGCATCGACTTTTCCCTTCAATATTTCTACACACTCCATTATGTGAGAAATATCCGTTCCTTTTGGAGGAGCAATTTCACAAGTTATAGTAAATTTATCACTTTCTAAAACATCTCTCAATCTGCTCATTATCGCTTCCTCCTATCATTCAATTCTTTCATTGTAATATCTCTTTTTCTATTTAATTTAGAGTAGTCTCTTTCATCTCTAACTTTTAATAAATTTTCAAGCTGATTTAATCTTTCTAGTCTTTTATAAATCTTTACCCATGCACAGCTATATTCAGGATTTACCTCACATCTTCCATCCTTATCAGTACCGCCACATGCTCCATTTAACAATCCTTTTGAACAAGATGTTACTGGGCAAATTCCTCCAGTCCAAGCTAACTGGCAATCTCCACAAGCCCTACACGCCTCCTCATATCTTCCTAACATCTGTACTTCACCTATAAATAAAGTATCATTTGCCGGATATACAGGTTTTTCTTCTAAAACTTTTGCTATTGTCTGTGTTCCATCTCCACAAGCCATAGAAAGAATTGAATCGGTATTTTCGATAATTTCCATAAATTCTTCTAAATCTTTTTTAGTTTTAGAAAGTGTACATGCTGGGTCTAATATTGTTGTTCCAGTTATAATCTTTCCTTCTTGTTCTAAAAGCTCTTTCATAGCTTGAACCTGTTCTTCTCCACCACTTTTGCAAACTGTTGCACATTTTCCACAGCCTATTATAAAAACAGTCTTATCTTCTTTTATAAATTCTTTTATCTCATCAAATGGCTTATTTCCAGAAATAATCATATCCTCAACTCCGTTTTATAATATTTTTTCTTTTTATAGTTTTTAACTTTATTTTATTTTTTAAAATTTCAGTCAATATATATATTTTAATAGTTAAATTTTATTTTGTGTAGTATTTTTATTAAACAAAGGACATAAAAAAATAATATTTAATATAAAAAAAATAACCTGAGTAATTATACACAGGTTATTATATATTGCTTTAATTTATATTGTTTTGTATCTTACATGCTTTTATAACATGCTCAGCAAGTACAGATGTAGTAACAAATCCAACTCCAGCTGGAACAGGAGTAATCATTTTGGCAATTCCTATAGCAGATTCGGTATCCACATCTCCACAAAGATTTCCACTTTCATCTACATTTATACCTACATCTATAACCGTAGCACCTTTTTTTATGTATGACTTATCCACCATTTTAGCTCTACCTATTGCAGCTACAAGTACATCGGCATTTTTAGCTTCTTCAGCTAAATTTTCTGTTTTTGAATGGCATATTGTAACTGTTGCATTTTCTCCCATAAGCATAATAGATACAGGCTTTCCTACTATTAAAGATCTTCCTAAGACTACAACTTTTTTTCCAGATAAATCAACTTCATAATGATTTAAAATTTTCATAACTGCTTCTGGAGTACATGGTGCATAACCATCTTTTTCTCCTTCAAATAGTTTTGCTGAATTTATAGGATTAAAACAGTCCACATCCTTTTTTGCATCTATTATAGACTTAACTTTATTTTCATTTATATTTTTAGGAAGAGGTCTCAAGCATAAAATTCCATTTATATTTTTATCATCATTTAAGTTTTTTATAACTTCTATATATTCCCCTTCTGATACATCTCCTTGCAATACTATATTTTGAACATCTATACCTATTTTAGCACATCTATTCATAGCTCCTCTTTCATAGGACATATCATCAGGATTTTCTCCAATTCTAACTATTGCAAGCTTTGGTACTATATCTAGTTCTTTTAGCTTTTTTGTTTCTTCTATTAAATTTTCTGTTATTCTATCTGCAACTGGCTTACCTTTTATTATATTAGTTTCCATATTATTCCTCCATAATTTCTATTACTCTTTCAAAGACTTGATCGCATATAGCTATTCCATCTTCTACTATTTCGTTTACCTCTTTAGAAATTTTGTCGGCATATTCTCTATCTTTCATAGATTTTGTATTAATCTTTACATTTAGCTTTGAGCCAAGTAAACATGCTCTTAAACACTGAACTCCTACCCCGATATCACTTATGACTATCTTAGACGATTTATCTACTATATCCTCATGTATTTTTATAGCCCTAAAGCAAACTTTAGCTGCTTTATATGGTATTTCGCAAGCTTGCTTTAATACTACTTCCATTCTTTTTGTTTTAAACTCTCTTTCCTCTTCTGTCGATGTTGGTAGCCCATAAGTCTGAGATAAAGGCATAAAACATTCAGCATCTCTATCAACCATAGATAGTAGTTCTGCTTCTATTTCTTTCGCTTCTTTTAATAATTCTTTTATCTCTTCTTCATATTCTGCATATTTCTTCTTACCTATTGTAAGATTAGCCACCATATTTCCAAGTGCCACACCTATCGCTCCGACAAAAGCAGCAGCACCACCTCCACCAGGAACTGGCTCTCTTGAAGAAAGAACTTCTATGAATTCTACACAACTTTTATCTACTATATTCAATAATCAGCACCTCTTCTCTTTTTTAATTTTCTAACTTTTTAATCTTGTATTCTATTATATCAATTTAAACACTATACTTAAATATTTTTTATATAAATTTATAATCTT
>URRU01000117.1 GCA_900550335.1 uncultured Clostridium sp.
TTATGAAAAAATTCCTATCAATCTTACTAATGATTACACTTATATTTTCATTAGTTGCATGCTCAAAACAAAATGAAGAACTATCAAAATGGGATTGCTCAGTAGCATGTGCAGAGGAATCCACTGAAAACAACTATGTAGTTACATACAGCGACGAAAAAATTGTATCAAAAACAGGATTATTAACTATCCAAAACAGAAACGACTTTGACATAGCGGTTTCACTACATCAAACTTCTGGTGAAGAAGAAGAAAAAACTGTAGAAATAAAAGCTAACGGAGTAACAATATTACACAACATAGAAAAAAACAAAGAATACACACTTGGCTGCCATGCTGACGTAAAAGAAGGAACTGAAATAAAAATCATGGTTTATGATGGAGAAAACTCTGAACCATATCAAAGCTAATAATTTTAAAAATAAGATATAAATAACAATTATCATATTTACTATATTCTTCAAAACATTAATTAACGCAAAGATGAAGCAGAACAACAATGTATTAAACTGTTTATAAAAAATAAATTGGAAAACAATATTAAAGGAGATGTCAGATTTTTTATCGGTATCTCCTTTTTACTTGAAGATAAATATGGCAACCGCACCCGACAATTCTGCAAGCGCCTCGCAACATATAAATGTGTTACATATATGGGCGAGGCGCTGAAGCCTGGAGGCTAGGTTGCCATATTTATTTCAAGCCTCAAAAAAAGGGATGCCATAAAAATCTGACATCCCTAAATATTCTTCTTCAATTTATTTTAAGAAACAATTTAATATCTGCTGTTCTGCTTCCTCTTCAGTTAACCCTAGAGTCATTAATTTTAATATCTGATCTCCAGCTATTTTACCTATTGCAGCTTCATGAACTAACATAGCATCTGGATGCTCTGCAGATATTTCTGGTATTGAACTTATCTTAGCATTTCCCATAAGTATTGAGTCACACTGAACATGTGCTGAACACTGGTTTTCACCTATTACTCTTGGGTTAAATACCTGAACAGAATTATCCTGACCAACAGTACGAGATATAACCTGAGCTGAAGAATCTTCTCCCTGAAGAACAACTTCCATATTAGACTCAGCAAACTGGTCATCATGAGTTAATAATCTTTCAAGAACAACTATTTTTGCATTTTTACCTAAAGTTGCTTCAAGATCTCTCTTAGTAGAGTCAACCCCTCTTATCTGAACTGTTTCCATTTCGCAGTATGAATCTTCTTCCATTTCAACTATTGTCACAGGATTTAAGATTCTCTTTCCTCCACCTTCAGTTCCTTCTCCGTAGTGTTTTTCAGTGTATTTTAATTTTGCTCCTTTTTTAAGAACAAATCTATGTATACCATCATGCTGGCTATCATCGCAACCACAGTTGTGTATACCACAACCAGCTATTATAGTTACTTCTGCATTTTCGCCTATTATAAAGTCGTTATATACTTTATCGCTAAATCCAGACTGAGTAACTATTACTGGTATATGAACATCTTCTGGTTTAGAATTTGGTTTTACTATTATATCTATACCTGGTTTATCTGTTTTAGGTATTATATCTACGTCTTTAGTAGATCTTCTTTCTATACCTTCACCATTTTTTCTTATATTAAATGCCCCAAGAATTGGATTACCCATTCTCATATCGGCAACTTCTTTTAATAAGTCTAAATCCACTCTATCCATTGTAAACCGCCTTTCCCTGTATTTCACATACAGTTCCATTTACCTGGTTTAATATTTCAGGTAGTATCTCATCTTTGCTTCCACTAGTTTTTATTTTTCCATCTTCTAATACTATTATCTGATCGGCAAGTTCTAGTATTCTTTCCTGATGAGATATTATTATTATAGTCTGATCTTTTTCTTCGTGCATTTTCTGGAAGCTTTCGTTTAATTTACCAAAGCTCCATAAATCTATCCCAGCTTCTGGCTCGTCAAATATAGATACTTTTAAATCTCTTGCAAATAAAGTAGCTATTTCAATTCTTTTCATTTCCCCACCAGATAAAGAGTTGTCCACTTCTCTAGTTAGGTATTCTTTTGAACATAGACCAACTGCTGCTAAATACTGGCAACAATCTTCTTTTGGAAGGTCTCCACCGTGAGCTAATTTTAATAAATCTTCTACAGTCATACCTTTTATTCTAGGTGGCTGCTGGAATGCATATCCTATTCCCATTTTAGCTCTTTCTGTTATAGATTTTTCTGTTATATCTTCTCCATCTAAAAGTATCTGTCCTTTTGATGCTTCTGATATACCCATTATAACCTTAGCGAGACTCGACTTTCCTCCACCATTTGGACCAGTTATAACATATAATTTTCCTTTTTCAAAATTAATGCTTAAATCATCTATTATATTGCGTTCTTCCCCGTTTTCATCTACTACATTAAAGAACACATTCTTTAACTCTAGCATTCTCGTTCCTCCATTCATAAAATAAACCATCTATTTGGATAAGTTTTTAGTCTTTTTTTAAAAATAATTCTACATTATATATGTTATCAATATTATCTATTTTTATCAATAAAATAGAGTTCAAATAATCAAATTTTTCTTACTAAGTATACTTTTTTCCTATATACGAAAAAACGGTTATCAATCAAATCTATAATTTGATTGATAACCGTCGAGTTTTTTTATTATTTTTTCTTCTTTTTGCTTCTTCTCTTTTCTTGTTCTCTAATTCTTATAGCTTCTTTATCAGTTTTTGGAGCTCTTGCAGCTTCCTCTTTTTCTCTTTTTTTAACTTTATAATAGAAGTATCCTAAGTCTCCCATAATAAGAGCTAAATATACACACGTAAATATTATAGAGTTTTTATTTAATTCAAAATTGTAGCTTTTATAGAATATAAGAACATACACTGGTAGTGAGAATAAAATTCTCATTGCTGGATTCTCTCTCAAACTTTTTACCCCCTTAAAATCCTCTGAATATTTAAACTCTCCACTACATAGTATATAGCTTTTTTAACATAATATACAGTCCTTTTTTATTTATTATTTATAATATGGACTTTCTTATACTTTATTTAAATAAATTTCTAAGCTGTGCTGTTACTGTAGCATTAGAGCCACCGCCAACCTGAGAAATTTTTTCTACACTTTTTCCTGATAGTGCAGATTTCTGACCATTAGATAGTTTTTTTCCTGCTAATATTATAGGTGAACTTGTCTTAGCAGCAAATGCTCCTACTGATAATCCATCTATTAATTTATCCTGTCCTTCTGAACCATCTTTCACTACAAAAAGATATTCAAATGCAGATTGATTGTAGAATTTCTTGATTATAGCAGCATTTGTTTCACTTCTATTTGAGCCACTAACTCTTTCTGGATTTTTTAAAGATGATTCTACACTTTCTGGTACAGCATTTTTACCACCTATTATATATGTTTTTTCTACCTTATCATCAGAAAGAATTTCTTCTGCTCCTGTAGTTTTTCCATTTTTATCAGATAGTATTATTGGTATATTTTTCTGTCCGGCTGCTGCTCCAAAACTTATTGCATCTGCAAGTCCGCTTACTCCATTTACAACAGCTACTTGATCTATGTTAGCTCCTTCTGATTTCATCTCATTTGCTATAGCTACACTAGTCGCATATCTATTACTTCCTGATATTCTTTCCACAGAAATTCCCATTTTTTCTATCTGTAATTGAACATTTTTAGATATAACTGAGCTACCACCTATTATATATACTTTACCTACTCCAAGTCTTTTTAACTCATTTTTAGTAACATCTTTTAATGTATCTTTTTCAGTAAGTAAAACTGGTGCATCCTTATATGCTGCAAGAGGTGTTGCAGCAAGTGCATCTACTATTGCACTACCATTTGAGATTATAGCAGTATCCGCAGTATTCCAACCTTTTTTGCTTGTTTTAACTGCTGTATCATATCTATTTGTTCCTATTATATCGTTTGGGTTTACATTGCTTTTAGTTATAGCTTTTATTGCAAAGTTTATATTATCATTTGTCTGAGTGTTTATATCTATAAATCTTCCATTTACTAATTGGAAGCTTTCCCCTCTATTAGCCTTAGCCTTAAACCAAGGTACATTTTCTGTATTTCCTTCTGCAAATATAGTTGCTGTATTTGGATTTTTCATTTTTACAACTATTGCACCTTTTCCAGAAGGTATTTTAACAGAATTTACTGGAATAGTTATATATCCAGTTTCGTTTATAGTTCCTGATGCCAATAATTTTAAATTGCTATTTTGAGGAACACCTTTTTTCACAGGAGCATAGTATATCTGGTATTTACTTCCTAAAGTTGTATTTCCTATTGTTACACCTTCTATAGTTTCATTTTGACCATTAAAATTAAATACATTTGCTACTGCAAAATTTTTGCCTCCATATTCTGTATATCCACCTTTTTCAAGCTGGTATATCTTATTTCCTGATTTCTCTATTTTTTTTATAGAATAATTATCCCCTGCTTGAAGAAGAGTTTTATCTTCATAAGAAACCCAGAAATAACCTCCTTCTGAGTTATAATTTCCCCAACTGTTTTTAACTAGCCAAGCACCATCGTATTTAGGTTTAGCCTTACCTGTGAAATGATCTCTACTGTAGCTATCATCCCAACCTACAACAGTAACTGCATGATTTTGACCTATATTATAATCTACATAATATGCATTTTTATCTTTACTACTATATTCATCAAAATCTCCATAACCTGACACTACTCCGCCGTATTTAGTTATAGCATTTTTTATATCCATTCTATTATTTCTTATAAATATAACTTTACTAGCTAAATATCCTGTTCCTTTGGCTGTATTCATATTTGAAGGTCTAGTGTTGTGAGTGTTATATTTTAACTCTGATTCAAGCTTTGGCCCATCACCAGAAGCAAAATATCCCATAGAAAGTAAATTTGATGTTCCTTCATGATCTCCTACATTCCATCCATTTACTCCACCTTTTGCCCACCATCTCATATGTTCTTCTGATAAATCATTTACTCCATATCCATTTGTAGCCATATAAGATTCCATTCCTGCTATACCAGCAAATGCCCAACAAACTCCTAGATTTTCTTGATTTCTTATTCCTGTATCTTTACCCTGTTTTCTAGGGTCATAGTCTTTTGGAAGGTATCTAGTTATTCTTGATGCATTACCAGAAACATTAGTCCCATCTACATCTATTGCCATTGGTACTCTCTCTGATTTATCAACTAATCCACTTTCTGCATCTTCAACATATTGCTTAAACTCTTCAGTAGATTCTAATTGTTTTATAGAAAGGTCTTTATCTTTTATACTTAAACCAGTATCAGCAAATGCTAAAGGCATTGAGCTTACAGTTATGGCTGTTGCTGCTAACACTGATATTGTCTTTTTATTTATCATTTCCAATCCTCCCATATATCTTAAATGTTTATCCTTGTCAGATATAGTTGTCACCTGACAAAACCACACCATATCTTATTTTTCATTATACATTATTTTATAAACCTATTCGATAATTTTTTTATATATTAACAAAATCGTCATAATTTAAAGCAAATTAATTACTAAATGTAACCTTTTGAATTTATTCTAAAGCTTGACTTTTGACATTTTTTAAAGTATTATTTGTGAGTATGTGTCTTTAAAAAGATGCTTACTAAATTTTTATCTATATTAAAAAAATATCTATAAATTTTTATTTTCTTTAGATTTTTTTTAGTTTTTATAATAAATA